>CAZONN010000187.1:0-3260 GCA_964581235.1 uncultured Amphibacillus sp. | reverse complement strand
TCAGCGTGAAGGATTTGGAAGCGCCCTTGTCCACCGAAAGCTGGAGAATCTTTGCGTAATTGAATCAGATTTTGAATAAATTGATGCAGCTCTAAATCTTGTTTGTCTTGATCCCACTCCATACAAGCACGACAACCTGGATCCTCGCCACCATCCATGCCAATTTCATCACCATAATAAATACAAGGTGAACCAATAAACGTCAACAAGAATAAATACATTAATCGAACACGATCTTTACTTTGGTTAGCTAAAGTAAGAATTCGAGCTGTGTCATGACTATCTAATAAATTAAATAGGTACATTTGGACATTTTCAGGGTACATATGCAAAATTTCAGTTAGACGATTTTTGAATTCTTTCACGTTAATTTTTTGGTTACCGAGGTAGTCAATCACATTATCAGTAAATGGATAATTCATCACCGCATCAAACTGATCCCCCTGTAGCCACCTCATTGAATCATGCCAAATCTCACCTAAAATATAGACATCAGGCTTAATTTTGCGGACTTCTTCGCGAAACGCTCTCCAAAAAGCATGATCGACTTCATTTGCAACATCAAGCCGCCAACCGTCGATATCAAATTCTTCAACCCAATAACGAGCAACTTTTAATAAATAATCTTTCACTTCTGGATGTGCAGTATTTAGTTTTGGCATATTTGCAACAAAACCAAATGTATCATAATTTGGGCGTTCACCAGGTTTTACAGGGAAATCATAGATGTGGAACCAGTCCTTATACTTCGATTTTTCCCCATTAGCAAGCACATCTTGGAACGGTTCAAAATAAAATCCACTATGATTAAAAACCGCATCGAGCATGACACGAATCCCACGCTCATGACAAGCAGCAACAAGCTCTTTTAACTTATCCTTATCACCAAACTGTGGATCAATTTCAAGGTAATCTATCGTATCGTATTTATGATTCGACCCTGCTGTAAATATTGGTGTAAAATAGATCCCGTTAATCCCGAGATCAACTAAATAGTCCAAATGATTGATAATCCCTTGGAAATCTCCACCAAAATAGTTTGTTGGTGTTGGTTCGTGCTCACCCCAAGCTAATGTCCCTTCAGGGTTTAATGATGGATCACCATTGGCAAATCGTTCAGGGAATATTTGATACCAGACAGTATCTTTAACCCACTCAGGTGCAGCAAATGTATCAACGTCATGAAGATATGGTAAGCAAAAGTAGTGGCTTACCAACTTAGGTGCCTCAGCATAGTGCCCGCGCTCAGTGAAATAACTCACTTCACCATTAATTGATTCACAGCGAAAGGCATAGCGTAAGCGTCGATGCTCTGGTTTGATCTCAACCTTCCAATAATCTAGCATATCTGTGGAACCGGATTTTTCCATTGGCTGCAACTGGTAGTTCCATTCTTCACCTGTGAAATCATACGGATCACCATGAACTAACGAAACAGACTTAAGGTCACCCGTTTTAGTTTGCAATAAAATGCACACGGTTTCATTATCGTAGTTGTACAAATACTGATTAATAGGTTTGTGGTAAATCGCTTCTTTAATCATTTTTATTCCTCCATTTAGTTGTTTGGTAAATCGGTTGCACAAAAGATCGAGTTGACTTTTTAAAACTCGATTTCATGAATACTTAACTCAACTATAAATGGTTAAGCAAAAATGGTCAATTCAATCCACGAAATAAATCGAATTATATTTTTAGAAAAGTTGTTAATCGTGTATAATTATGTTAGTTATTAGATGATAAAGTATCAATCGTTTGCATGATAGCGCAAAAATATTGCACAAGAACCTTGTTTAAATGGTTAAGTGATGATATCGTTTTTAATAGTGGTCTTTATCAACTGCTTAAATTGATATTATTTAAAAGAGGATGAAAGCATTATGGCTGTTACAATTAAAGATGTTGCAAAAAAAGCAAATGTTGCACCATCGACGGTATCTCGAGTCATTTCAGATAACCCGAGAATTAGTGATGCAACTAAAAAACGAGTCAGAAAAGCGATGGAAGAGTTAGGTTATCATCCTAATGTGAATGCAAGAAACTTGGCCATTCGTTCAACACAGGCAATCGGTGTGATTATGCCTTCATCCGCTGAAACGTCATTACAAAACCCATTTTTCCCTGAGGTATTACGTGGAATTGGAAGTATGGCACTTGAAACAGGCTATTCTTTATATGTTTCAACAGGTGGTGACGAAGACCAATCATTTGAAGAAGTAAAACGAATGGTTTATGGTAATCGCGTTGATGGCATTATTTTGTTATATTCAAGAAGAAATGATCCAATTATGAACTTCTTAATCAAGGAAAAATTTCCTTTTGTAGTCGTTGGGAAACCATATAAAAAAGAAAGTCAAATTACTTATGTTGATAATGATAACGTGCAGGCAAGTAAAAAAGTAACAGAGCATTTAATTGAACTCGGTCATCAAAGAATCGCATTTCTTGGTGGAACAACAGATCTTGTCGTTACAACAGATCGATTAGATGGATATAAGCAAGCATTGAAATCTGCAGATATCCCGTTTGATGAAAAATTAATTATTCATGATGAATTTTTACGTTCAAGTGGTCGAAAGGCAGTTGAAAAGTTGTTTTCATTAAATGAACCACCAACTGCAATCTTAGCAGTTGATGATATGATGAGTCTTGGTGTGATCAATATGCTTGAAGAACTTGGGATCGAGTGTCCAGCAGATGTCTCAATCACAAGTTTTAACAATTTATATTTATCTGAGATCACTCGGCCACCATTAACAACTGTTGATATTCAAATTTATAATTTAGGGATTCAAAGTGCAAAGTCACTGATCGAACGCTTGAAATCAAAAGATGAGCCAGTCAAACGCGTCATCGTACCATTTGAAATTAAATATCGTAATTCGACAAGAGCATTAAAAGAAAAGTAGAAGCAAAGTGCGTGTACCTTCTATATAAAAGGTACACGCACTTTGCTATTGATTCGTCCAATTGTTTAGAAAATAATTTAACAAATAGTGTGGATAAAAAGAACTATCCGTGTTAAACTGTCGATAAGTGAAATCGATTGCGCTGAAGTGTGTTGTTTTTGCACTTATAAAGATCAAATGAGCTTTAGAAAGGTCGTGGGAAGTTGGCTAAGAAGAAAATTGACAAAAAGAAAATGAGAGCGCGTTCAGGCCGAAAGTTAATTCGGCGTTTGTACGGTTTAATTACAATTATTGTAATTACGTGTATCGTGACAGCGGGGCTTATTTACTATAATAGTTCGAATGTAGGTA
>CAZONN010000186.1:0-3285 GCA_964581235.1 uncultured Amphibacillus sp. | reverse complement strand
AGGTTACGGACTTTTCCAAAATAAGTGATATCATTTTTGATCGTATCCTGGATAAACATTTCCTCGGGATTTTGATAGATATAAGAAATATGGCTCGACAATTTTTCCACAGACGTTTTTAATACGTTGATGTCGCCAATTGTGATTTCTCCAGCTTGTGGGCGAATGATTCCTGCCAGGCTTTTCATTAAGGTTGTTTTTCCAGCTCCGTTATTACCAACAATCGCAACTCTATCGCCTTCATAGAGCGTCATTTCGGGAATATCTAAAATAGTTTTTCGTTGCTTATTTAATGTTTTCACTTCATATCGTAGATCGTTGACTGATAAAATTGCTGAACTTGTTGGTCTTAGATTTGGTTTGTGGCGATTAGAATCAGGATAAAAATAATAGTCTTTAAAGAAAGTGACCGCTTCTTGTACCGTAATTGGTAGCTCGTCTTTTGTTCGGTAATCATTAAGCAACATCGCTGCTTGCGTCACTTGTGGCGGATAAATTTTTGCCCCATGTCGTTCAGTAATTTTTAATAAACCCGTTCTCACATCTTCATGCCATTTGACTTGCCCATCTTCAATGAGCGCGACTTGTTTGCAGTAGTTGGCAATGAATTCGGTATGGTGTTCAATCGTGATAATTGTTTTTCCTAAACTTTCATTTAAATATTTTAATTTGTCATAGATTTCAGTTGCATGTTGTGGATCGAGCTGGGCAACAGGTTCGTCAATGATCAGCACTTCAGGATCAAGTGCGAGTGCGCCAGCTAGAGCAGTTAAATGCTTTTGCCCACCACTCAATTCCCAGACTGTTTGGTCTTTGAGATGGGTGATCCCGAGCAGCTCTAATGCGTGCATTGCTCTTTCCTTATAATCGGGGAAGCCGAAATTAAGTGGTGAAAAGGCAACATCTTCGAACACAGTTAGCTTCATTAATTGATTTTCAAAATCTTGATAAACGTAACCAACGAGGTGGCTTAAAACAGAAACAGATAATTCTTTAACTGATTTTCCTTTAACACGTACTTCTCCTTGATAGTCACCAGAAAAATAGTGGGGGATCAGGCCGTTGATCGTCTTACAAATCGTTGACTTTCCACTTCCATTCCCACCAATAATCGCAAGAAAATCACCTTTGTTGATGGTTAAATTTGCGCCTTTTAAGACAGGATCTTCAGCACCAGGATACTGGTAGTGAACATCCTTAACTTCGATAATCGGTTGATTTACGCTGACCATTCTTCTGCACCCTTTTTATTCTTATTTGCTAATTTAATAGCGACTCCGACAACGACAATTAAGATAATTGCTGCAGCAGAGATCGGCAACCAGATAAATCCGTCGCCAAATTGTTCAAGAAATTCAGGCTCCCAAACAGCAAAGTTAATATCCATTTCGGCCATGAATTCTGCGACTAGCCCGACAAAGCCTAGGAAAATCGTAATAATGATTAAACGAACTGAAATAAATTCGGTCATCGAACCTCTGTCGTTTTTGACGCGTGGCTTCATCCCCATTAATGGCTCAATTTTCCCGTAAAGTCTTGGTAGTAAATAGAGCGTTGGAATTAAACCGAACAGGATTCCAGTAAAGAGCATGTTATTAACGAAACTGAACGCTTCAATTGCCAAAATACTTTCAGGCAATCCTGCTACAGCCTCGAGCTCCTCTACTCCAAACCAGACTTTTCCGATATCGACGATTGTACCGAGAACTTGATCAATTGTAACGGCCATCAGTGCTGCGATTCCAACTTGCTTTCGATTCGTTGGATCCCTAACAAGCAGTCCTGCGATATACATTGCCAATGTAATTTGTAAAAACCCCTCGACCTCACCAAGTCCGCTAAAATCACCTAATAATAAATCTCCGAAGATGATCGCACCGACTGAAGCGCCAAGTGCTGCATAGAGCGGATGAAATAGAATGACCAAAATAACTGGAATAAATGCTGGATACGAGATTGAAATGTCAATTGGTCCGATTTCAAACTCTGGCAGTAATTCTGTAAATAAATTTGCAAGACCATTAAGTGACATTGCTAAAATAAAAATCATCATTTTCTGTGACTGAGTGTACTCTGTTCTCCCTAAACTATTTGGCACGATTATTTCCTCCTCATATTTTGAACTACCTCTATCATACCTAGAGAAGATTAATTTGATGTAAAGGATCAGTTAAGAGAAGATAAAATAAAGTAAGATAATTTCAATTATGAAAATAAATTTACACTATGTAGTTGGTTAGTCGGTTATAATGAAGAAAAATGATGTGAGGAGTTGCTTATCTTGTCGCTACTTTTAAATATTGATAAAACACAGCTGTCAACAAAGCAACAGCAAGTACTAGAGGTTGTTGAGAAAAGAGGCTTTAAGGTTGCTTACATGTCTATAGGGGATTTAGCAAAAGAAGCAGAAGTAAGTATTGCAACGATTTCTCGTTTTTGGGAACTAGCAGGTTTTAAGAACTTCAAATCTTTCAAGGACCATGTTAAAAATCGGATTGAATCAACACCAGAAAATAAACTGAGAAACTTCACACTTGATATTGGTGATGATGATTTATTTAATCGAATTATTGAACAAAATTATGACTACCTCTTTCAAACGCATACACACTTAAATCGTCAGGACTTAAAAGATGCTGTTAAAGCAATCTTAAATTGTAAGCGTGTATTTCTACATGCACCCTCATCTTCAGAAGGTTTGGGTACATTACTTAGTCACCGATTAAAGCGATTTGGAATCCCTGTTGAGAGAATTGCTAAAAGTGGCCATGATATCTTTGAATCAATGATCCATTTTGAAAAAAATGATCTCATCATTATCTTTCAATTTGTAAAACTATTACCTGAATCAAAAGCGCTGCTTGATTATGCGAATGAATTAGGCATTGAGACGATTTTATTTACTGACCAGCTTGTTGCCGATATGAATCAGCTTGCCAATTATGTTTTATATGCTGACAGAGGTGATATTTGGGATTTTCATTCAATGATTGGTCCACTCACGGTTGTGGAGGCGTTAATCATGTTGATTGGTCAGGAGTTAGAAGAAAGCTCAATTGAAAATTTGAAAAGGCTAAGTGAACTAAGAAGGAAATATCGAGGTATTGTTCCGAATTAAATTTGAAAAAACACTTAAAGTCATTAGTAACTGACTTTAAGTGTTTTTTGTAAACTAAATCATTAATGACTCGCAATCAAGCGTCCGAGCGGGCCATTCTCATCTATGATATCTTGGATATCATAAACTGAGATTGGAAACATTGGGAAGCCATAAACATATGGCGT
>CAZONN010000185.1:0-3299 GCA_964581235.1 uncultured Amphibacillus sp. | reverse complement strand
TGTATTGATAATCCAACAATAGACCGATAATCAAAACGAGCTTCTGCTTCGTCCCTAATGAATAGGTCGCAATCCGCTCTTCCTTGTAGTCTGTCATCTTTAATCTATCAAGCAGCTGATCAAACTGTTCACTATCAAAGTGCTTTTCTTTCAAAGAAAAAATCAGCTCAGTAAATTCAAGTCCAGTCGGATTTAAGTAAAAATGCATCTGATCTTGAATATAGAGTAATTTATCCTTAATTTGCTCTTGATCTATTGTCAGATTACTTTTCAAAAAGCCACTTAAGCAATTAAACAACGTTGTTTTGCCAGCGCCATTCACACCTAACAAACAGTAGATCACACCCGCTTCTAGCCTGAATGACACTTCATCAAGAACAATTTTTTCATTATCATAAGCAAAGGACAATTCATTTACTTCAAGCATCTACTCAACCCCTTCGTTCGATTTAAATTTTTTAAAATCTATATTGATAAATAGATGGAAGCAGTAAAGTACAATTAACATCAGTAAGACTAGACCTTGGAAGACAAACAAGCTCTCAATCGGACGACTAAGTGCCTGGCCAAGTAGAATAAAGAAAGCTAAAATAAGACCAAAATTGATGTATGAGATTAACTCACTTGGATGATTCATCTGGTTTGCACTTTTCACAACCCAAAGGCTCCATGCTTTGACGAAAATTAAGAGTTGCCAATAATTAATAAAATAAATCAAAGATACAGTGTATTCACCCAAGATTAAAAGAGTGATGACAAAACCAGCATAAATAATTGTTAATTTAGGAAAAACAATAGCTTGTAGTAATCTCGTTTTAACATGAACTAATTGCGATTTTGAAATGTTAATGTGATAGCTTTTAGCCACATCAAGGTCATTTTCAAAACCTGTATACTCTTTATTTGGCATAAGTATGAACCCATTAAAAATGATATATATAAGGAAAAAGACAAAATAAAACCGACTCATAAAGATTTCAAGATTTATCTCAGAAAAGTCAAGGAAGAAAAAAGTCATCATTCCGATATAAATTAGATGCATCAAGCCGTGCATGACCAACGTTACCTTACTATGTCTGATCAAATGTTTAATATCTTTTTCAAATAATATTTTTTGAATTTTTGATAAGCCATACCCGTAAATTCTTACAAGAATCCGCTCTAAATTTCTCGTCTTTAATTCAAAACTTAAATCACGATTACGCATTAAGATTTTGAAATTTAACCGATTGATAAACAGACTTGAAGCAACTGAGAATACCGCAACAATCGATATGACTGAGTAAATATATGATGGATCAATCTGATATAATTGGTGAGCTTCTCGATTCATCAGAACATTTTCTAACGCTTCAAATACTGGTTCTGACGCTGAAAATGAAAACCAAGCTATAAAGCTGAGAAAACCAAGAAACAAAATAACTTGCCAGGTTTGTAGCGTTAACCGCCTCCATGTATTCATCCAATATCGAAGCCAAATCGCCCCCGAAATCTGTAGATTAATAAGGAGTAGAATTAAAATAAACAAAAGTAATACAAAATAAACTCTTTCAATAAAGAAGCTGAAAAAAGTAATCGTGAATATAAAACTCGGGAGCTGAAACTTGATCACAAAGAAAAGTAATCTTAATTTAATAAATTGTGCTGTTTTTTCCGGAATGAATTTTAATAACACCTCAGTGTCTAATTTGCTTAACACATTTCGTTGTGCATAAAATTGGACGCCGACTACGACAAGAAGATTGATACCTAAAACGGCTAAAATCATCCCCTTTGGATCATAAAATCTTTGCAAACCAAAAATAACAGCTGAAATAACAACTGATAAATTAGACACAATATACATGTAAAATAACTTCTTTAAATTCTTAAAAGAATACAAACCTTTGTCATTACCAAGTTCAAGTGCTAGGATTCTTGATATCATCTGCAGTTACTCCGATCGCTATTTTATGAGTTTTTAATATAATCTATTTTTATCGTTTTTCCTTGTTCATTAAATAGAGTGAAAGCATAATCATCGCTAACCCGCCAAAGCCGATTATGCCGCTATAAAGTTCGTCTATAATTATCGGTAAAATATACATAGATAAGATGCTTAGAATGAAACCAATGATAGCTAGAGTTAAATTAAGTTTTTTCATTTGAACTAAAACCCACCCTTTTATTGTCTAATGTGGTTAAGCTCTTTTGCTGATCAAAAATTAATTTAGTAATTAGATAAATCACGATTAAAACAGCAACTAGTAGTGTACCTTTTAATAACTCTGGTGCATTAAGTGTCGCTAAAAAATAAACGATCAACAATCCTACCAACTGAATCGAGATATATTTTATTTTTGGTTCGTGTTTTCTCAGAACGAAAAATAGGTAGAATAAAGCTTGATAAATAATAACCGTGTAGTTTCCTTCCTTAAGTTGAAAATATAAACTGAACAACAACACAACTGAGCCCATAAGGAACCAACTCGCTGCAAACTGCTCTACTATTTTTTGTCTTGCTATTTCTGAAAGATCAACTTCTTTTAAAGTTACCTTGTTTTCTAGTGTCATAATCTGAAAATCAATCAAAAAGACAGCCAAAACTGATACCCAGAAAACACTATCATGCCATTGGTTCACTAGGATTGGTGGTTGAATTAGAAAAAAGGCTACCTTCAAGAGAGTCAGTGACAGATAGACTTTCTGATTCTGATTATTTTTGAACATACCATAAAGGAGGGGCTGTACCATTAAGAACCCAGGCCAAACAACCATGACAACTAAAATTGCTTTAACGCCTTCTACTTCATATGGTGTCGGTCTTAGCATCAAACTATATAACATTGTCCATAAACCACTGACGAACAATAATTTTGATCTTGGTTTTAGTAGGTATTTCATATTAAAGTTTGTTCACCTCAATTTTCCCCTTTAACTAATCTCAATTTTTCACTCAAACGGTTTTAATCAAATTTAACAATCGGTTATATCTCAAATACTGATAAATAACACCTGTCAAAATAAAATAAACAGGTAATAATACCAGCAATGAATAATAGCCACTAACTTGAATCGCACTCACGGTTATAACAGTTATAAACACGCAAACAACAACGGCAAATAGAATCAGCAATCGATAAGCCAAGCGCCAGTTTTTAATTTCAGTCGATCGCTTTGCCACCGTATAGTTAAGATGACTATTGATCTGAACTGACAAGTTTTTATCGATCTTAACTTTTAAATCATCATTTTCATCAACATCAAAAACTTCAATCAATAATGGTGGTCGCAGATCGGTATCCAACACAAGAGAGAGC
>CAZONN010000184.1:0-3322 GCA_964581235.1 uncultured Amphibacillus sp. | reverse complement strand
AAAGACTTACAACCCTTTGAGCCAAAAATTAAAACAGGTTGGTTAGCTAGATACTCGAAACTTGTGACAAACGCGTCTAAAGGCGGCGTTATGGAAATATAATTTTTCACAAAAAATAAACGTTTGGCTCTAAACCGGCCAGACGTTTATTTTTATTAGGATTCCGACAAACCCATTTATCGTGATCCGCCACCTCCGCCACCGAAGGAGCCTCCACCACCACCGACACTGGTTGATCCGCCTCCACCACCGGTTGCAACATTGTAGCCACGAGACATATCCTTGGAAAAACTGTTCATTAAATAAACATGCCTGTACGGAATATGCGTCTCTTCAAAGTAAGTTGGATAAAAATTCTTGAGTTGTTCGGTGACTTCTTCAGCAATCCCAAACAAACTTGCCCAAATGAGTAAGTCATCCCAGAGTGCGACTTCTTTCATTTCTCGTTCACTTAAAAGGGAAAAGTCATCTAAGTAGTTTTTAAATTGAACGAGTTGGTTAAATAACGTTTCACCTCGTTCGGTTCCTTGAACAACCTCGGCACCGAAAAAACCTAGAAAAACAGTGACTGTTTCAGTCAAATAGCCTGTTTTAATTAAATGTTCTTTCGATTCACTCGTTAGTTCCTTTTCAATTTTACGGATCGTCTTATACTCGACTCGCGCATAAGTTTTCAGTTTTTCATTATCAATTACACCGTTTTCATCAGCTCCTGAAGTGAGAAAGTCCCAATAACGTTGCTCAAACTCTGAATCAAATGAGCCATTTAAATCGAGCGTAATTGTCGTTCGTTCTCTCTTCCAAAAACGGCCGGCTTCTTCAGTCATGATTGTCATCCGTCTTTCTTTAAGCCACTTAAGCATATAGGCATTAAAGTAATCCGACACACTGCCCATTTTCACTTCCTGCAATAAGTAAGCAATATCCGAAATTGGCCCTGCTTGGTAAGGAACTTCTCGGTAATATTGATCCTCATTGATCTTTTCGCGCTTTTTTCCTTTCACGAGTGGATTGTTACGCTTAATCGCTCGATGGCGTATGATCTGATAGCTAATAATGATTGAGATAATGAGCAGCATGCCACCGACCACACTAAATAAGAAGATCGTATCTTCTCTTGAAAGCGAATTGTCATAACTACTATTTTTAAACGCAAGATCACGTTGTTCATTTAATGTCTGGTCAAGCGATAAGTTAAGATTAAATGGCTGATCTAAAAAATGCATTAAGATTGTAATATGGTTTGAATCTGATAGGGACTCATTTGACCAACCGACAAGTTGACCATCTTCAAGATAAACTTCACCGTCAAAACCAAAACCCCAAATCTGGGTATTATCCCCACTAAAAGTGACTGGTCCCGAAATGCGGATGTTAACCTCTTCTGGATTGATATTATCTCGCCCATCAAAAAGCTTCCAGTTCATCGATTGGCCGTCCGCTAGTTGACGAACCATGTCCTTGATTGTATAGGTAACAGTAAACTGATGCTCTCCATATTCGCCAATTCCCCAACAAAGCTCACCGCCACCATCAATATTGACGACACCGAACTTACCAGCCTTTTCTTCCCTACTTGCATTTATATCCCAGTCAGGTTCATACGTTAAAGGTTTACCAAAATCACTAACTTGAATATCGATAATCTCTGAACCTGCTAAATTATCGAAGACAATATAAATTTCTGTATCTCTCGTTAAATACATCTGCCGCGTCTCGGTCACAATTCCCGATCCGTCTGGCTGCAGTTCAATCTCATATTCAATAAACGACATCTCATTAGCATGAACATGAACAGCTGAGAAAAGAGTCAAGACAAAAAACAAACTGATCACGGCAAAAAGTTTCGCTAGCTTATTCTTCATTGAAGCAACTCCAATTTGGCATATCTGTTTTTGTTTCCGTATGTTCGAAATAGTTTTCTTGAGTGAAGTTAAATAGTGACGCAATGATATTCGAAGGAACAGACTGAATGATTCTGTTATATCGTGTCACCGTATCATTGTAGATCATTCTTGATTGGCGCAGCTGGTCTTCATAACGATCGACACTTTTTAACGTATCTTGATAAACTTGACTGGCTTTTAAATCGGGATAATTTTCAGCAACGGCAAATAATTGGCCAATCGCTTGGTTGAATAGCCGGTCATCTTTGTTTACCTCTGCTACTGCAGCATTCTTCCCTAGTGAAGCGCGTTGTTCTGTGAGTGATTCGAGGGTTTTCGCTTCATACTCGGCATATTGTTTCGTGCCCTCAATCATATTTCGCACTGCATCCCAGCGTGATTCCATTTGCGCTGAAATTTGGCCCATCGCATTTCTGACAAACTCTCTTGAGCTAATCAGGCGATTGTATGTAGACACGAACCATAATATAATTACGAGAATAATCACGATTAGCAAAATAAAACCAATATTAGTGTTTAAAAAGTGCATCTTACCATCCTCCTTAGTTTATGGTTGATCAAATAACCTACTACTATTTATATACCCTATTTATATGCGCCGATAACCATTTTTAGAGATATTTTGGATTATTTCCGGAATATGCAATCATTGATTAAGAATTTTTGTCAATTAGAATATGAGTCTTTTTACCTATTGTTAGAAAATTCACACTTTTATAATATGGTTGATGTGTCTTCAAATTGCTTTTCTAAAAATTAAAGGGAGAGGAAATCGTTTGATGAAAAAATGGTTTAAGTTTGCTTTATTAGGGTTAATTATGTTTGCACTAGTCGCTTGCCAATCTGACAAAGAAACGACAACGACACTAATCTATGATGAATTTGGCCTTACTAATGAAATTGTGTTGATCGCAGAAGGAGATAAGGTCATCGAACAAACGTCAAAAACTGAAACAACTTATGAAGCTTTAGGTGTAAGTACTGCAGAAGAAGCAGAGGAAATGATGGCGGAATTTTTGGTTGGCTATGACTCTACAGAAGGTGTGAAGCATCAGATCGATTACTTAGATGATCATTTAGTTGAGTCAGTAACAGTCAATTATGACGCTGTTGATATTGATGAAATGTCAGAATTAGCTGGGTCATTCGTTGATGGAGACGCGAGCAAAGGCATTAGCTTAAAACTGACTGTTGAGATGATGGAAGAAGTGGGTTATAAAATCGTTGATTAATCGTTAGATGGAGTTAGAGCACTTAATCAATAAGGTCGAGTCATTCAGCTAAATGTGAATGACTCGACCTTTATCTTTTAGTAATCTCCATCACGCCAAAGCACTGTGCTACCTGAGTGCAGTGAGCGTTGAACATCAATAATTTTCTGATTCGAACTCCCTCTAAAAGCTAAGTTCAAATCC
>CAZONN010000183.1:0-3347 GCA_964581235.1 uncultured Amphibacillus sp. | reverse complement strand
CCCTGTCGGTTTTCAAGACCGATCCCTTCAGCCGGGCTTGGGTATTCCTCCGTGAGTTTAATATGGTGGACCCTGCAGGACTCGAACCTGCGACCGATCGGTTATGAGCCGATAGCTCTAACCAGCTGAGCTAAGGGTCCTAAATAATGGGGCGACCGATGGGGGTCGAACCCACGCGTGTCGGAACCACAATCCGATGTGTTAACCACTTCACCACGATCGCCATTATTTTAGTTTAAAGATGGTAGCGGCGGAGGGGATCGAACCCACGACCTTTCGGGTATGAACCGAACGCTCTCGCCAGCTGAGCTACGCCGCCATAGATTGGCTCCACAGGTAGGATTCGAACCTACGACCGATCGGTTAACAGCCGATTGCTCTACCACTGAGCTACTGTGGAACAATTAGATTGCCGCTACAAATTTTATGTATGAACTCCAGCGACGATATATAATATATCACACTAAGAATAATCGGTCAATAGTTTTTATAGTAATTTTAAAAACATTATGGACAATCTTGATACACAATTAGGCTTAAGAAAATATAAACACTCAGTAAGACTGACTCACTGAGTGTTTTACTTTTAATGAATTGCTTCTGGAATTTTCTCGCCGATAACCTCTTCTGCAATGTTTAATGCATGGTCACCAATACGCTCTAAGTTACTAATAATATCAACATAGATCATACCTGAGTTAGGTGAACAAAGACCTTCGTTTAAACGAATGATATGTTTTTTTCTAAATGCCTTTTCCATTTGATCGATTTCTGTCTCATATTCAATTACTTTTAATGCTTTTTGTCTGTCTCGATCGACTAAAGATTCAATTGCTAAGTCAACAGCTTTAGTTGTAATTTCAAACATTTGTTTCAAGTCTTCTTTTGCTTGATCAGTTAAGACCGTCTTATTAGAGACTTTATATTGAATTAATTCAATCACATTCTCAAAGTGATCACCAATCCGTTCAATATCACGAACACTATCCATTAAGGCAGAATGCTTTTCACTATCTGTTTCAGATAGTTGTGTCGCTGCTAAATCAATTAAATAATCAGTAATTTTTTGATCCATTCGATTAATTGTATTTTCAAGTTGCAATGCATTATCTGAATGAGTTGTATCATGAGTCGTTGAGAATAAGGCTGCTTCTTCGAGACCACGTAATGCATATTTACCCATCTGTACAATTTCTGCTTTCGCTTGATCTAAAGCAACAGATGGTGATTGTTGAATAAATATCGGATCTAAGTGAGTCGGTTCAATACCTAATGATGACTCTTCCCCTGGGACTAATTTCGTTACAATAAATGCTAGACCACCGATAAATGGTAGTAACAACAGAGTGTTTGCAACATTAAAGATTCCATGTGCAAATGCAATCGTCATTTCAGCATTTAAGCCTAACGCATCTTGAATCATAGCAACTAAGTTTGTGTATGGCACTAATAAAATCATAATAATAACCGAGCCAATAATATTAAAGATGACGTGCGTTAATGCCGCTCTTCTAGCTGCTACGGCTGCACCGATTGATGCTAGTATTGCTGTAATCGTTGTTCCAACGTTATTACCAAACAACACTGGTAAAGCGCCTTCTAACTCGATGGCACCTTGTCCAAATAGATTTTGTAAAATACCGATTGTGGCCGAGGAACTTTGAACGATAAAAGTAAAGATCATTCCGACTAGAAAACCTAAAATAGAGTTGTCTGACATATCAACCATTAAGTCATGAAACGCTTGAACATCCTGTAACGGTGCGAGTCCATCACCCATCAGTTTCAGTCCAAAGAAAAGTGCACCGAAACCAAAAATTGCTTCACCAATATTAACAAGTTTTTGATTTTTGAAGAAAAAGATAATTAGCGCTCCAACTGCAAGTATCGGTAATGCATAATTTTCTAATTTAATTCCAATAATGAAAGCTGTAATTGTTGTTCCAATATTGGCCCCCATAATCACACCAATTGATTGCCTTAATGTCATAAATCCAGCATTAACCAAGCCAACTGTCAAGACAGTTGTCCCCGAACTAGACTGAATTAACACAGTAACGATCATACCTGCTAAAACGCCTAGAAAAGGATTGCTCGTAAATTTATCTAAAATGTCTTTCAATCGATCTCCAGCTGATTTTTGTAGTCCATCACCCATAAATTTAATTCCTAATAAGAAAATACCTAGACCACCAAAAAATTCAAACACAATTGACATAACATCTATTTCCATGTTTGTCCATCCCTTCGAAATAAAATTCTATTATGTAAAATGCACACCAATGTCTATTATTAATTAACCGTTAACTGTTTGTAAAGGATTTTCGCTAAAACTTTACATGTTCTTAACAAAACTATATTTAGTGTCGAGTAATAGTGAATTTTGCCAATTAAAATATCCTTAATGAATACAGTGTGTATCCATTAAGGATTAACTTTAATGTTCTATAGCTGTACCTATATAATTATCTAATGTATCAACTAATATACGAGTTCCATCTACTTCTTTAACAACAACTTCCGTTCCCTTTTCAATCCAGAAGCCATTAGATATTGCGCTATAATTATTCTCAGCAATTTTAATCGTACCAACCGGGCGTAGACTCGATAAAGCAATTCCAGTTTGACCAACTAAAGAATGATGAACAGCACTCATTGAACTATAACCCCGCTCATCTGTTAATCGATCGAGTAAAGCAATTTTAGTCCACATTTTTCTTTTAGGCAAAATTTTCAACCAGATTAATGAACATGCCGCACCGATTACAATCCCAATGATTGCATACAGTCCAGCGATCCAATTAGGTGCGCTGACGCCAACTGAAATAATCATTAAAATAACACCTATACCAGCCAATGTACCGTCATTCACAAATTCACCATCAATAAAGATAAATATAATACCCAGGAAATAAAGAATCGCCATCGTTATAATCATAGATGTATCAAGGTATGCATAAAAATAGAGTGTGATTAAAGATAGACCAACTAAAGCAAATAAACCCCTTGCTCTAACTAATAATTCACCAATAAGCAACATCGTGCCTAAACCAATAATAAAAAAACTAATCCAATTTAGTGTGAAAATACCCAATCTCATTTCGCCTACTCTCGTTAGCTATTTTTTAAAACTACTCAGGAGGATGATCATGTCTAATCGTTTAAAGTTTTCAGCTTACGTATTCATCATTTTATTAATAATTGCTTCTTATCATGATCTTAATCCGAATGAATTAAATTCAAAATTAATTAGTGAAAACTCCACCTCTTCTAATTATGCTAAAAGTAGTCTAAATTTTCAAGTTGTATCTTATCAAATTCAGCCAAATGAACAATTTATATCAATT
>CAZONN010000182.1:0-3367 GCA_964581235.1 uncultured Amphibacillus sp. | reverse complement strand
TTATGGTGGTTATTGCTTACCGAAGGATACGAAGCAGTTGTTGGCCAATTATGAGGACGTGCCGAACAATATTATTCGGGCGATTGTCGAGTCGAATAGTACGCGGAAGGATCATATTGCTGACAGTGTGTTAGCAAGTAATCCGAAAGTTGTTGGAATTTATCGTTTGACGATGAAAACGGGTTCGGATAACTTTAGATCGTCATCGATTCAAGGTGTGATGAAGCGGATTAAGGCTAAGGGTGTTGAGGTTGTTGTTTATGAACCTGTACTTGAGGATGATAGTTTTTATCATTCGCGTGTGGTGAAGGATTTTGCTGAGTTTAAGCAGGTTGCCGATGTGATCGTTGCGAATCGCTTGACTGATGAGCTGAAAGATGTGCAAGATAAAGTTTACACGCGGGATTTATATAGTCGGGATTAATTTTTGTGAGCGCCCTGTCGATTGTGTGATGGGATCATTCAAGCGAGAAGCGGATTGCAATAGTGTCTATTTTCTGAGTTATTCAATTAAGGCTTGCTATTTTTGCAGAAGTGGCCTAAAATAGTATTAATTTAACCGGTCGCTGGTTAAGGCAAGTGAATTTTTTATAAAAAAATAGTTCTTATCAAGAGAGACTGAGGGATTGGCCCTGTGATGTCTCAGCAACCACCTTTTATCTAAGGAACGGTGCTAATTCCAGATAGGCGTGTGCCTAGAAGATGAGAAGATTGTTTTTTAAGACAAAAGACTTTCTTCTTAGAAGGTCTTTTTTTATTTCTAAAGGGGGCAAAAAAATGGTGTTGCAACAAGAAACAGTGTTGACGCAATTAGGAAATCGTGTTGATGAGGTGACTGGGGCGGTTAGTGCGCCGATTCATCTGTCGACGGCGTATAGGCATCAGACGTTAGGTGAAACAACGGGGTATGAGTATACCCGAACAAAAAATCCGACTCGTACGATTTTAGAAGAAGGGATTGCTCAGTTGGAGGGTGGCGTGGCTGGCTTTGCGAGTAGTTCTGGGATGGCAGCCATTCAACTAGCTTTTTCACTTTTTAAAACGGGTGATCACATTATTGTGGCGAATGATTTATATGGTGGATCGTATCGATTGTTTAATCATTTTCAAGCCTATTATCAATTAAAATTTACTTATTTAGATTTTAATGATTTAAGTGCAGTAGAGGCTGCAATCGAGAAAGATACGAAGGCGATTTTCATTGAAACGCCGACGAATCCTTTGTTAGGTGAAATTGATATTGAAGCAGTTGGCAAAATTACGCGGAAGAAGGATGTGTTACTGATTGTTGATAACACATTTTACACACCGTATTTACAGCAACCCTTATTGTTAGGTGCTGATATTGTTGTTCATAGTGCGACAAAGTATTTGGCAGGTCATAATGATGTTTTGGCTGGGTTGGTTGTTGTTAAATCGCCTGAACTTGCTGAGCGACTTGCTGAGTTACACAATAGCATTGGTGCGACTCTTTCGCCGTTTGATGCATGGCTTCTCATCAGAGGGATGAAAACATTGCCAGTACGTATGAAGCAACAAGAGGCGAATGCCAAAGATCTCGTTAAATTTTTGGCTAATCATTCGTGTGTCACTGACGTTTTTTATCCAGGAAAAGGTGGCATGCTCTCCTTTAGATTGAGCAAAGGGGATTGGGTAAAACCATTTTTACAAGAGTTGCAGTTAATTAGTTTTGCTGAGAGTTTAGGTGGGGTTGAGAGTTTTATTACGTATCCGGCGACGCAGACTCATGCGGATATTCCTGAGGCGGAAAGGATTGCGTTAGGAATTGATGATACGTTGCTTCGTTTTTCTGTAGGTATTGAGGCAGTTGTTGATTTGCAAGCAGATTTAGAAAATAGTTTTTCAAAATTACAATAAGAGAGAGGTAGATTATTTATGACGGTAAAAGCACCATTTCATGCGGATCATGTTGGGAGTTTATTGCGACCGGAGCGATTGAAAAAGGCGCGTCGCGATTATAAGACGGGGAAAATTGAGTTGGCTGAGTTGAAACAAGTTGAGCTTGAAGAAGTGAAACGGGTTGTTGATAAACAAATAGAGATTGGTTTGGAGGTTGTCACGGACGGGGAGTTTCGTCGGGATTGGTGGCATATTGATTTTCTGGAAAATCTAAATGGTTTTGAGGGGTATGTTCCTGATCATGGTTATTTTTTCGAGGGTGTTGAAACTGAGCCTTATGATGTTCGAAATATCGGCAAAATTTCATTTAATCCTGATCATCCATTTATTGAAGATTTTAAAGTGCTGAATCAGATTGTTGATGGTCGGGCGGTTGCTAAGCAGACGATTCCGAGTCCGAATCAGTTGTTCCATGCTGATATTATTAATGATCAGATTTATCCAGATTATGAATCTTATGCGAAGGATATTATCCAGGCTTATCGGGATGCGATTCAAGCTTTTTATGATGCAGGTGTCCGTTATTTGCAAATTGATGATGTTTATTTAGGTGTGTTAACTTCACCAGGGATGGATTTTGACAGTGGGCCTTATAAGCGTGATTATTTAATTGATTTAGCTGTTCATGTGGTCAATGAAATTTTGGCTGATCAGCCTGAGGATTTATATGTGACAACACATGTCTGTCGTGGCAACTATCAATCGACGTATGCGTTTTCGGGAAGTTATGAATTAATTGCGCCGACTGTGTTTGCTAAGGAAAAGGTCGATGGCTTTTTCTTGGAGTATGATGATGAACGGTCGGGTGATTTTGAACCTTTAGCTCATATTCCAAACGGTGGGGCGAAGGTTGTGCTTGGTTTGGTGACGTCGAAAAATGGTGAGCTTGAGGATCCAGAGTTGATCAAAGCGCGGATCAATGAAGCGGCGCAGTATGTACCGTTAGAGCAACTTTGTTTGAGTCCGCAATGTGGCTTTGCCTCGACACATCATGGGAATATTTTGACTGAAGAGGATCAGTGGAATAAGCTCGCGCATGTGGTTAAGATTGCTAAAGAAGTATGGGGGTAATGAATGATTTATCTTTACATTTGGCATGATCATTCTGTACACTGACTATAATCAATTTTAGAAAAAGGAGCAGATTATTATGCCATATGTGACGATACAAATGTTACCTGGTCGGACTGAGGACCAGAAGCGGGCTTGTGTAGAAAAAGTAACAGAAGCGATTGTTGAAACGACGGGGGCGTCTCGTGAAAAAGTCGTTATTTTCTTAGAAGAAATAAACAAATCTGAGTATGCTGTCGGTGGGGTTTTGTTAAGCGACAACGAATAATTGGTTTCAATCAAAAAAAGCCAGACCTGATCAATCGCAATCGATGCGAGTGGTACAGATCTGGCTTTTCGTTTGTTTAAAAACTGGGGTGAATTTTTGACAGAACAG
>CAZONN010000181.1:0-3382 GCA_964581235.1 uncultured Amphibacillus sp. | reverse complement strand
TAAATAAAAATGTTAATTTAAAATATATAAAATTTAAAATTAACAAATTTTGACATTTGCAAAATTTTATGCTAAAATACTCGACAATAAATTTAAGGGGGATTTTATATGGAATATATTCAATCATTAACTGGCAAACCATCAATTGATAAACCATGGCAAAAAGATTATTCAATGGAAGCTTTAAAAGAAAAAATGCCTGAAGAAACTGTTTACCACTATATTTATAAAAAGAACGAGAATTACTTAAATCAAACAGCATTAGAATTTTATGGGCGAAAAATCACTTTTGGAGAAATGTTTGATAAAATTGAGGAGTGTGCTAAGGCATTAAAAGTAAATGGGGTGAAAGAAGGAGATAATGTTTCCTTATGTATACCGGGGGTTTTAGAAACTACTTATTTAACTTTAGCATTAAGTAAAATAGGAGCTTGTGCCAATATGCTTTCTCCTGCCTTTTCTAAAGAACAACTTGTAGATAAATTAAACAGTACGGAATCAGATATAGCTATTTTGTTAGATGAATTTTATGATCAGAAAGTAAGTGAATCTTTGGAGGAATCTAACACAAAGAAAGTGGTAGTTGTTCCTATTAGTGATTCATTACCATTTGGTATGAATTTAGCAAAAAATGTAAGTGATTATATAAAAATGTTGCAAAGTAAAAAATTGGCAATTCCTAAGAATAATAAATATGTTAAATGGAATAAATTTATTTCTAGTGGCAAAAATTACAATAAGAAAACAGAAGTAGAATATAAAAAAGACATGCCAATTGTTCAAGTTTATACTAGTGGAACTACTGGTTTGAGTAAAGGAATTGTTTTGACGAATGATGGTTTTACTGCAATGTTTAAACAACATGAGGTATCAGGTATGAATTTCAAAAGAGGTCAGAGGTGTTTACAAATAATTCCTACATGGTTTTCAACTGGAATTTGTAATTCATTACTGATGCCGTTGAGTATGGGGATAACAGTTATATTTGATCCAATATTTGATAAAAATCGTTTTGCGAAGAATATTAGAAATTATAAACCAAACCATGCAATAGCACCAACTAGTCATTGGGAAGCATTACTTAATAATAAAGTACTAGATGGCGTAGACTTATCGTTTTTAGTCTATCCAATTGCAGGTGGCGAAGCTCTAACTCCAACCTTAGAATCACTGTTAAATTCGTTCTTAGAGGCACACAAGGCAGAAGCAAAAATGGGTAAAGGTTGGGGAGAATGTGAACTTGGATCTTGCGTAACAGTTACACGTGAGGGTATTAATAAACCAGGTAGTGCTGGAAAACCACTAACGCATGTAACTGTAAGTGTCTTTGATCCAGATACTGAAGAAGAATTAACATATAATCAAAGAGGACATTTAGAGGTTAATACGCCATCTAGAATGAAAGAATATTATAAAAATTTAAAGGCTACCCTAGAATTTTTCAGAGAAGATAATAGTGGAAAAGTGTGGGGAAGAACTGGAGATATTGGTTATATAGATGAAGAGGGATATGTATATATAGAGGGAAGAGCTATTGATTATATAAATGATCCTTCAGGAAATAAACTTTATCTTTTTGATGTAGAAAATGAAATATTTAAACATGAAGCAGTTCAATTATGTGAAGTTGTTGGTTTAGATATTGAAAACGGTAAATCAAAAATTCCGGTTGCACATATTGTTTTAAAAGAAGAATATAAAAGCAAACAAAGAGAAATTGTTAGGGAGATAGATAATCATTGTAGAGAAGCCCTATCACAGTATGCAGTACCTATGGGATATAAGTTCTGTGATGGATTTGTTGCTGCACCGGGTGGAAAAAGAGATACAAATATATTAAAAGAGGATAGAGACGGATATATTAAACCTGTTGAAGCAGGGTGCGAAAACATAAATTTTCCTATTGATATGGAATTAAATCTTGAGGCTTCAAAAATCATTCCGATGATTGATGATACTTATGCTAATGTTAAAATAAAAAAATGATTTAAAAAGAGAGAGTTTACACATTTTTTCTTTTTATAGTATAATTTAACAATTTTAAAATTAAATATGTCGAAAATTGGGAAATTATGGTATAATAATTACATTGAAAGCGCTAGTACAGGCTTATTTTAATAAGTTTTTGTGGTGGCGTTTTTTTGTTGCACACTATATATATTAAAGTTGGAGGTTTTAAGATGACAAGTGGAATATTTTTACCAGCATGTTGCATTTTTTTCAGTATATTATTAATTGTTATTTATTTTTCAAAAAAAAGAATAGTTAGTTTGGAAACAAAAATATACAATCAACTCATAATTGTTAATCTTTTTGCTCTATGTATAGAGATACTTTGCTATTTTGCTATAAGAAATATTGAACAATGGGGTATTTTTTCTTATATTGTATTAAAGGGGTACTTAGTATTTTTACTAATCTGGATAGCCCTATTTAATATTTATGTTGTAATTGTAACAAGCAGGCATAATTATAAAGAACAAAAAGAAAATATTCATTTTAAGAAGATAATAATATTATCAGTCGTCCTTAGTGGGATTGTTATTCTATTAACGATTATATTACCTATTGATATTTTATCACTAGGGGAGGCAATGTACACAGGTGGGTTAAGTGTAAATGTAGTATATGCTACAAGTAGTATGTTAATAACATGGTGGATTATTAGAATCTTATATAGTAGAAAGGGTCTTAATCATAAAAAATATTACCCAATACTGTTATTTATGATTATAGGAAGTTTTCTAGCATTGATTCAATACTTTAATCCGGGAATATTATTGATGACTTCAATGGAAACTTTTATAACATTTCTAATGTATTTTACTATAGAAAATCCTGATTTAAAAATGTTAAATGAATTGGCGTATGCAAAAGAGCATGCGGAAAAAGCAAATAGAGCAAAATCAGAATTTCTATCTAATATGAGTCACGAAATTAGAACACCACTTAATGCAATTGTTGGGTTTAGCGAGTGTATTAAAACAGAAATAACATTAGAGGATGCTCAGAAAGATGCAGATGATATAATAATGGCTAGTCAAAATTTACTCGAAATAGTGAATGGTATACTAGATATATCAAAAATAGAAGCTAATAAAATGGAAATAGTAAATAGTAATTATTACTTACTATCTAATTTAGAAAACTTAAACAAATTGATGATACCAAGAATTGGTGAAAAACCAATTGAATTAAGAACTAAATTTGCACCAGATCTTCCTGATGTCATGTATGGAGATGTTGGAAAGGTAAAACAAATAATAACAAATCTTTTAACAAATGCAGTTAAGTATACAGAAAAAGGAACTATTGATTTTAATGTGGATTGCATAAATAAAGAGGGAAGTTGTTCACTTGTTATATCAGTTGCAGATACAGG
>CAZONN010000180.1:1848-3443 GCA_964581235.1 uncultured Amphibacillus sp. | reverse complement strand
CGTGTCACGATCGATGATTTTGCTCGTACTGAACGACGAGTGACAACATTAATGGGGAATAAAGTTGCCCCAAGACGTAAATGGATTGAATCTAATGTTGCTTTTGGTCTTGATGAAGAGACAAACATTATTGATAACGAAAATATCCATAGTTGATTTTGAGGAGGAACTATTTTGTCGGCAACAGAAAAATATTTAGATCTATCTTTAGAAGAAGTAATCGGCGATCGATTTGGCCGTTATAGTAAATATATTATTCAAGATCGGGCGCTTCCTGATGCAAGAGACGGGTTAAAGCCTGTTCAAAGACGGATATTATATGCGATGTACAAGGATAAGAATACACATGATCAAAATTTTCGTAAGGCAGCTAAAACGGTTGGTAACGTGATCGGAAATTACCACCCACATGGTGATAGCTCAGTGTACGAAGCAATGGTTCGTTTAAGTGCAGATTGGAAAATGCGCAATCCGCTGATTGAGATGCATGGAAATAACGGTAGTGTTGATGGTGACCCTCCTGCTGCAATGCGTTATACAGAGGCACGCTTATCTGCAATATCTAGCCAATTACTTAGAGACATCAATAAAGACACAGTTGACTATATACCAAACTTTGATGATTCACTTGAAGAACCTGTTATTTTACCGGCGCGTTTCCCGAACTTACTCGTTAATGGTTCAACAGGGATTTCTGCTGGTTATGCGACTGATATTCCACCTCATAATTTATCTGAAGTGATTAATGCGGTGATTAAGAAAATTGATCATCCGGATGTGACTGTCGAAGAATTGATGAAAATTATTAAAGGCCCAGATTTTCCGACTGGTGGGATTATTCAAGGTGAAGATGGTTTACGTGATGCTTATCGAACTGGTAAAGGAAAAATCTTTTTACGTGGTCGTGCTGAGATTGAAGAGATGCGTGGTGGTCGGAAGAGGATTGTGATTGCGGAAATTCCTTACGATGTAAATAAGGCTAACTTAGTTAAAAAAATTGACGAATTAAAGCTCGATCGAAAAGTCGAAGGGATCGCTGAAATCAGAGATGAAACTGATCGTACCGGAATGCGAATAGTCATTGAGCTTAAAAAAGACGCTGATAGTAATGGTGTGTTGAACTATCTATATAAACATACCGAATTACAAGTTGCTTATCACTTTAATATGGTTGCGATAAAAGATCGGGCACCACAACAGTTAGGTTTAATCCCGCTGTTAGACTCTTATATCAAACACCAACAAGAGGTTGTCTTGCGTCAATCAAAATATGATTTATTGAAAGCTAATGAGCGTGCTCATATCGTTGAAGGTTTAATTAAAGCTATTTCAGTATTAGATGAATTGATTAAAATAATTCGCGCAAGTAAAAACAAGGCTGATGCAAAAAGTCGAATTAAAAAGCAATTTGGTTTTACAGAAACACAAGCAGAATCGATTGTTAATTTACAATTGTATCGTCTAACAAACACAGATATTACCCAGTTAGAAAAAGAAGCAGCTGAATTAAATAAGCTCATCGATGACTTAAGTAAGATCGTCAATGATAAAAATGAATTAGCAAATGTGATTAAGAAAGATTTAAAAGAAATTCA
>CAZONN010000180.1:0-1748 GCA_964581235.1 uncultured Amphibacillus sp. | reverse complement strand
TTATTACCAGATATTCGTTGGAAAGACCTGGCCCAGCATTTGTCTAGCCTAGCCAATCTTAATAAAGGTGAAAAAGTTGTTAAAGTTATACCGATCCGTGATTATAAAACACCGGAATATTTGGTGTTCTTTACTCAAAATGGAATGGTTAAGCGTAGCGAATTAAATTTGTATGAGGCCCAACGTCACTTTAGACCGCTAGTTGCTTTAAATCTAAGAAAAAACGATCAACTGATAAATGTTTCACTTTCAAATGGTCTACAAGATCTATTTGTTGTTTCAAATCGAGGTTTTGGATTACGTTATAGTGAAGCGGAAGTTACACCTGTTGGCCTGCGTGCAGCTGGAGTTAAATCGATTAATCTGAAAAAAGATGAATATGTTGTTAGTGGAATCGTACTTGATGGGGAAGCGGATGAAAGTCACTTTGCTCTCGTTACTCAACGTGGAGCAGTTAAACGAATGAGAATTACCGAGTTTGAACAAGGAGCCCGAACCAATCGTGGACAAGTTATGTTAAGAGAGCTTAAAGGTAAACCACACCGTATTGTTGGTTTTGTAGAAGTGCGTCCAGAAGAAAAAGTAAATGTCTTAACGGAATCAAATCACTTGCAAACAATACATCCTATGGAGTTAGGTATTAGTGATCGCTACAGTAATGGATCATTTATCTTAGATACAGATGAAGTTGGAGAAGTCGTCAGCGCCTGGAAAGAAGTTGTTTATCAGACGCCATTTACAACAGAATAATGTCTTTAAATAACTGCTTATCAATTGATAAGCAGTTTCTTTTTATTTATTGAATATTCATGATATGCTTTCAGTTAATCATTTTTTATAGACAAGGGGTTTTATAGATGACAGATTCAAAATTATTTCGTCAGGCAATGGGGCGATTTGCTACAGGAATAACAGTAGTTAGCGCAAATGATAAGTTGAATGAACAGGTACGGGGTGTAACAGTAAATGCGTTTATGTCTTTATCATTAGATCCGTGTTTAATTTCAATTTCCTTAAGAAATGAAGCGTCTATGACTGATCATTTGAATAATAATACTCATTTTGGCATTAGTATTTTAACGGAGGATCAACAGGATTATTCGATGATTTTTTCGAATCAATTGGAGGTGAATGAGCCGGTTGAGTTTGAGTTTTTGGATGGGACACCTGTTTTGCCGGGTTCGCTTGTGCAGTTGGTTTGTGAAAAGGAATCGGAGGTTGTTGCTGGTGATCATACGATTTATATTGCGAAAGTTAATCGAATTGAGTTGAAGTCTGGTGACCCTCTTATCTTTTATGGTGGTCAATACCGAAAGTTAGAATCTTAAATAAAGATAACTTAAAAGAATTAGTGTGTGCTAGCACCGTGATTTTGCTCTGGGTGGGCGCGCTTCGCGGGCCCGGGGCTGAGATTAATCGTCCCATCGAAAACCGTTTGTTTTTCCCGCTAAAGTCGCCACCCGTCGCTACAATCACTTGATGTATTGTCATCATATTTTTATAATTAATGACGTTTATGATCTTTGGTGTTTTGTGTGCTTACTAATTCTTTGTCAAGTATTTTTCTAGTTTATCAAATCCTCTGGCGATTGTTGTTGCTTGGTGGCTGTCTGATCCGGGTGTTAGTTGGATTCCTAGGGATTTTGCTCGTTTAATTATTTGATGATTTGGATAGATCGATTGACAAAGTGGCTTGTATAGTCCTGCAGTGTTTAGATCAAGTGAATAGTTTTTTGATTTAATTGACT
>CAZONN010000179.1:0-3444 GCA_964581235.1 uncultured Amphibacillus sp. | reverse complement strand
AGCTGTTAGTGTTATCGTAATTGACTCGGTTGCAGCACTTGTACCAAAAGCTGAGATCGAAGGAGAAATGGGAGATTCCCATATGGGACTACAAGCACGTCTCATGTCTCAAGCGTTACGTAAACTATCTGGTGCGATTAATAAATCAAAAACAACAGCAATTTTCATCAACCAAGTGCGTGAAAAAATTGGAGTTATGTTTGGAAACCCTGAAGTGACACCTGGTGGACGTGCATTGAAATTTTATTCTTCTATTCGACTTGAGGTCCGTCGTGCTGAAGCGATTAAACAAGGTAATGAGATGATCGGTAACCGAACAAGAATAAAAGTTGTTAAAAATAAAGTTGCTCCGCCATTTAAACAAGCTGAAGTGGATATTATGTATGGTGAAGGAATTTCACAAGAGGGTGAGCTTCTAGATATCGCTTCAGATCTCGATATCGTACAAAAAAGTGGTGCTTGGTACTCCTATAAAGAAGAACGTCTCGGCCAAGGACGAGAAAACTCGAAAGAATTCTTAAGAGAGCACCCTGAAATGATTGAAGAAATAAATCATGCCGTTCGATCACATTATAATTTAGACGGTGAAATCACTGAAGAGCCAGAAGTAATGGATGAGCTAATTCCAGAAGATAAATAATAAAATAATGATGGTCAGAATTGCACTATAATCCTGACCATTTTTTTATTTTAAGGTGGCGAAACGTGTCGAAATAAATTACTTTCTTTTGTTTTCTTGACATTGCCTAATAGCACCATTAAAATTAGCATTGTATAATTATTTAATTATACTAAAAACTTAATGACGCATTTCAAATAAGTAATACAAAGTACATGCCGACTTAAAAAAGTTAAAAATGAATAGCAAGAGGAGGTGAAACCATGGATTATGTGGATTTAATTATCATCATCATCTCCAGTTTAGCTATCCTTATCGTCGGTATTGTTGTTGGCTATCTGATTCGTAAATCAATTGCAGAGAAGAAGATTTCTAGTGCAGAAGAGTTAGCAAAGCAAATCGTTCAAGAAGGGCATCGTAATGCTGAAGTAGCAAAGAAAGAAGCGCTACTAGAAGCTAAAGATGAAAACCATAAACTTCGTCAACAAGCTGATGAAGAGCTTCGTGAACGACGTGCAGAGCAACAAAAGCAAGAGAATAGACTTCTGCAAAAAGAAGAAAACCTTGATCGTAAAGATGAAACGTTGGACAAACGAGAGCGAACGCAAGAAAAGAAAGAACTAGCTATAGCAGAAAAACAACAACAAATTGAAGAAATGGAAGGCAGAGTAGAAGCTTTGTTGGATGAACAACAGGCTGAACTGGAGCGCATTTCTGGTTATACATCGGAACAAGCAAAGCAAATTATTTTAGAACGTGTGCAAAAAGAAGTGAATCATGAATCAGCACTAATTATTAAAGAGGCCGAAAATCGTACGAAAGAAGAAGCTGATAAGAGAGCAAAGGATATTTTATCATACGCGATGCAGCGCTGTGCAGCAGATCATGTGGCTGAAACAACTGTGTCTGTCGTTAATCTTCCTAATGATGAAATGAAAGGTCGAATAATTGGTCGAGAAGGCCGTAACATTCGAACTTTAGAAACATTAACAGGTATAGATTTAATTATTGATGATACACCTGAAGCCGTTATATTATCAGGTTTTGACCCTGTCAGGCGCGAAATTGCAAGGATTGCTTTAGAGAAATTAGTTCAAGATGGTCGAATTCACCCAGCACGAATTGAAGAAATGGTCGAAAAATCAAGACGTGAGGTTGATGATTTCATTCGAGAAGTCGGAGAAGAAACAACCTTCGAAGTTGGTGTACACGGCTTACATCCAGATCTAATTAAGATTCTAGGTCGTCTGAAATATCGTACAAGCTATGGCCAAAACGTATTAAATCACTCAATTGAAGTGGCTCATTTATCAGGCATATTAGCTGCGGAATTAGGAGAAGATGTGACATTAGCTAAACGCGCTGGATTACTTCATGACATTGGTAAAGCAATTGATCATGAAGTAGAAGGAAGTCACGTTGAAATAGGTAAAGAGCTTGCGATTAAATACAAAGAAAAAGACGTTGTCGTTAACGCAATTGCTTCCCATCACGGTGATGAGGAACCAACCTCTATTATTGCTGTATTAGTGGCTGCTGCTGATGCTTTATCCGCTGCAAGACCAGGTGCAAGAAGTGAAACATTAGAGAATTATATTAAACGACTTGAAAAGTTAGAAGAGATTTCTGAATCTTATGATGGAGTAGAAAAATCCTTTGCGATTCAAGCTGGTCGTGAAGTCCGAATCATGGTTAAACCAGACGAGATTGATGATTTAGAAGCTGTTCGCATTTCACGAGATATTCGTAAGCGAATAGAAGACGAATTAAATTTCCCTGGCCATATCAAAGTAACTGTCATTCGAGAGACTCGCGCAGTAGAGTATGCAAAATAACTAAACATTCAAATCAAACAGGGTGTCCGTTATATGTTGACGGCACCCTGTTTCTTTTTGACAAGTCTTGATTGATATGCAAAACTTAAATTTAAAGGACTGTACGCATTGCTTTACATAACAAAAGATTACAGCGAAGGAGAAGTCAGATGAGAATTTTATTTATTGGAGATATCGTAGGTTCATTAGGAAGAGAACAAGTCGAAGAATATTTACCGAGATTAAAACAAAAGTATCAACCACAATTAACGATCGTGAATGGTGAGAATGCAGCTGCTGGTAAAGGTATCACTGAGAAAATTTATAAGCAGCTCTTAAGCAGTGGTGCAGACTTTATAACAATGGGTAATCATACATTCGATAAAAAAGAAGTTTTTGATTTTATCGATGACGCAGATAAAATGATTCGTCCGGCTAATTATCCAACAGGTACGCCGGGTAAAGGATATGGTTTTGTTAATGTCAACGGCTTAGAAGTGGCAATTATCAACTTACAAGGTCGAACATTCTTACCTGCGATTGACGATCCATTCCGTTACGCTGATCAATTAATTGAAGAGGTTCGTAAGCGAACGCCGATTATTTTTATTGATTTTCATGCAGAAGCAACAAGTGAGAAACTCGCACTTGCTTGGTATTTAGATGGGAAAATTAGTGCCCTAGTTGGGACACATACTCACGTTCAAACTGCGGACAACCGAATACTAGATAACGGAACAGCGTACATCACTGATGTTGGGATGACAGGACCATATGATGGGATTATCGGTACCGAAAGAGAAGCGGTAATTAAGCGCTTTTTAACGCAATTACCTGTTCGATTTGAAGCGATTAAAAAGGGTAAAGCACAAGTGAGTGGTGTTGTTATTGATATTAATGATAAGACAGGTAAGGCAACTAAGATTGAGCGGATTTTAATCACAGATGACCAACCATTTTTTGATTGAGCTAAAATCAATTAATCATTGAATGATCAAGTAACACTCCTCT
>CAZONN010000178.1:0-3453 GCA_964581235.1 uncultured Amphibacillus sp. | reverse complement strand
TTATTTTTATTTTGCTGAACAAGAAGTTTTGGTTAAAAAAATAGAAATGACTGAAACTGAGATGGTATCTTCTTTAAAAGATGCTGGCTACTATATTTATGAAACAGAGCCAGAAATCGCTGTTCCAGACGAAGTTTTGCCTAATGATAATGATAGCGATACTGCTGAACAACCAGAGCAAGAACCTGAAAATGACGAACAAGATGACGCATCAGATAATAGTGAACTGCCGGCCCAAACGACTGATGACGATGATGCTATTGAATCAGAAAATAATGATGATTCATTTGTTTTAACAATTGAAGCTGGTATGACGATTTCTCAAGTAGCCGACTATTTAATTGTTGCCAATATTATTGATAATCGAAATGAGTTTGCTAGCTACTTGGTTGAGCATAATTACGGAACGAACATTCAAATTGGACAATTTGAATTAAACCGTGACATGTCATTAGCTGAAATTGCTAAAATCATTGCCAGACAAAATGAGTAATTTAAAAGAGTTCTACCTGATTTCAATAGGTATGAACTCTTTTTTTGTTTGCTATTCATCTAACTCTAAACCACTAGAATCTGATTCCTGTTCTGCTTTTCGTTCAAAGAAATGATTAACTATTCTCTTCCCAATATTATGATGGATGCCTGTTTGGTTTGTACCTTTACCTGTTCGAGGTACAACAATTGCAAATGCCATTTCTGGATCATCATACGGTGCGTAACCAACGAGAGTTAAGTTGTGTGTTTCACGTTGAATCCCGTTATCAAAAAATTGATTCTGTGCTGTTCCTGTTTTAATTGCGACGTTATAAGGACTTTGCGCCCAGTGTCCCCGACCTGTCCCCTCTGTTGCAACACGTCTGAAACTATCTTGAATAATTTTGATGTAACGATCATCCATCGTCAATCGATTTAAAGTGTTCGGATTAAATCTCTCAACTACTGGTCCAAGCGTATCTTTATTCCCATTTGCTTGACGTACTTCTTTGACAATCCGCGGGCTAACACGGTAGCCATCATTTGCAATTGTTGCAATATATTGAGCCAGTTGTAAGGTCGTATAGTTATCGTATTGGCCAATTGCAAAGTCAAGTAATAGACCGCCGTCTTGAAGATTAGTACCGACATACCCTGTCCCTTCATATGGTAAATCTATTCCAGTTCGACTCCCTAAACCAAATTGGTGAAAATAATTCCGCATCGTTTGAAATCCTTCAGAATTAAATCCTCTTAACGGTTCGTTTTCACGGTATTGTGCGCCTGACAACTTCATCGCAATTTCAAACATATAAACGTTTGATGATTGAATAATCGCGGTCTTGTCATTAATACGCCCCATGCTTCTCCATGAACGCTTTGTTGGAGTGGCTGCTATTTTAATTGGTCGATCGACAAGAATCGTACCTGGTGATACAACACCACTATCATAACCACTTAGCATCGTCGCCCCCTTTACAACTGATCCTGGGACATGTGAATCATAGATAACACGGTAAGCTTGATCAACAAATTCGTCATTTTCTCGATCATAATGCGCACCTGTCAATGAAATTATATCACCAGTTTTAGGGTCAAGCATGACGACTAATGCATCAGTCATATATCTGTTTTCATATGGACTACTTCTAACATATTGTTCAAACTCTTCCAGGACAATATCATCAATTTCTTTTTGGAAATCTATATCAACTGTTAATATTAAATCATTGCCACTTTTTCCTTGTTTAACAGTTTCAGTACCTAGAATGTTGCCATTATTATCTGTTGTATATTGAATGATTTCTTTTGTACCAGTTAAAATATTTTCATAATACTGTTCTAACCCACTCGTCCCAACGCGGTCATTTCGACTATATCCCATCGTTAAATAGTAGTCTTGATTCTCTTTAGGGATACCTTCATTAGAGGTCGTAATATTTCCGATAAAACTCGAGAAAGTTGAACCATGCATCTTGACACGATTCCAATCAATTTTTGCATCAATACCTGGTAGTTGATTTAAATTTTCTGAGACTAATGCATACTCTTCTTCCGTAACATTTTCATTTTTAATTGTATGCGGTGAAAGTTCGAATCCTTGATCCAATTCTTTTTTGATTGCGACAACATTTAATACATTCGGATCATTCCAATCAAACACATTGTAATCAGCTGCTGTAATATGGTCTAAGATTGCGCGATACTGCTCACTAGTTGATAATTTCTTTTCTTCATCTGTTAACCGATCATTAGCTTCTTTTGTATTGAATAAGTACCAGTACTCCTTTTTATCACGTTCTCGTACCATCGATTGAAGTGATTCAAAATCTTCATCCATCATCATTAATTTTGCTAACTTCTCTGCTATGTCTAGTCGTTTTTCAGCAGAATCTCCATTTTTAGGAGGTGTATAGGTAATTGAACGCTCTGGTTCATTATCTAATAACAATTTACCATTTCGATCATAGATGAGGCCACGTGGTACGGCAATCGATGCAGTAGTGTTTTCTGTTTCATTAACTCTACGTCTCGCTTCTTCCCCATTTAAAATCTGAACAACTCCTAATTGAAGAATTAAGAACGAAAATAAAATAAAGACAAATAAAAACAACACATTTAGTCGTAATGGTATTTGTGCACGGTTTCTCTTCTTGTTCGGCAAAGCGCTCACTCCCTTCAAAGAATATCTCTAAACATTATAACATGATTAACAATCATATATAAAGAATCAATCCAGTTATTTTACTCATAAAAAAACCTGAGTCGAGTTAATGACTCAGGTTTTTTCTATTTTATTTAGCTTCTTCATAAAGTTCTGCAACTTTATCCCAGTTTACAACGTTCCAAAAAGCAGTAACATAATCTGGACGTTTGTTTTGATATTTCAAGTAATAAGCATGCTCCCAAACATCGATACCCAGAATTGGTGTTTTACCATCCATTAACGGTGTATCTTGATTTGGTGTGCTCGTAATAGCTAATTCCCCATTATCAACAATTAGCCAAGCCCAACCTGAACCAAAACGACTTCCAGCAGCAGCTTTAAATTCATCTTTAAATTTATCAAGGCTACCAAATTTAGCATCAATTGCTTCTGCTAATTTTCCTTTAGGACTTCCACCACCGTTTGGTGACATCAATTCCCAGAAAAGACTATGGTTAGCGTGACCGCCACCATTATTTCTTACGGCAGTTTGAATTTCTTTTGGTAATTTGTCTAAGTCTGCTAATAATTCATTTAATGATTTATTTGCTAAATCGCTATGACCTTCTAGTGCACCATTTAAGTTTGTTACATAAGCATTATGGTGTCTCGTATGGTGAATATTCATTGTCTCTTTGTCGATATGTGGCTCCAATGCATCGTATGCGTACGGTAATTCTGGTAATTTAAATTTTCCCATTTATAACGCCTCCTTAGATTTTAAGTGAAAGTTCACAAAGTGTTCACTTTCGTCCTAATTACACCTTAACAAA
>CAZONN010000177.1:0-3515 GCA_964581235.1 uncultured Amphibacillus sp. | reverse complement strand
ACGGTATAGAAGAAACATACTTCAAGTGTGAACATTGCTATTATCGTTACACATCATTTGTCACGGATGGTTGGGTAAGAAAGCAACAACGCAAGCTAAAGGATGTACCAAGGCATGAAGGTAATCAAAGCATACTAGACGACAAGCAATTAGCTATTAACGAACAGATGGCAAGGCTCAAGTTTAATCTCGTCAACTATGGACGTGCTGATATTGAGGTATAGCAATGACCCGTTTTATAAAGATAAGCGCTGGGTAAAAAAGCGGAAAAATATCTTGAGACGGGACGACTATACTTGTAAGCATTGTAGTCGATACGGGAAGACTACACTAGCTAATACGGTACATCATATTTATCCACTTGAAACGCACCCGAAACTGAGATTAGTTAGCAAGAACCTTATTAGCTTATGTGCTGCATGTCACGGCAAGATGCATAACAGAGTAACTAACGAGCTAACCAAGTTAGGTTTAGCTTGGCAAAAACGAATCGGAAATATTGCCAGTTGAACAAAAATGTTTTGGAATTCTTTTCTTGAGGTAACCCCCCCTCTAAAAATTGAAAAAAATTGAGCTTTTGGGAGCGAAGGGGGGAGACGTTTCCAATAGTGCGGGATTTTGAAAATAATTTTTGGAGGTGAAGGCATGATCAAAAATATCACATCGAAGGAAACGATTAAAAGACGGACAATTGCAGATATGAAAAAAATGGGAATCCATAGAAGTGAATACAATCGTATCATTGACATCTATTCTCAATTAATTAATCAATATTTAATTCTCACAAAAGAGTTTCAAGAAAGCGGTCACGAGTACCAGGTTGAAACTGGCCAAGGCGGACTAAAGAAGTCACCAATCGTCGCAACGCTAGAAAGCCTTAGAAAAGACATACTCCAATATTCAGATCGCCTTTGTCTCAATGCAAAAAGTTATGGAGACCGCAAAAATGATGATAAGAAAGGATCAGGTCTTGCTGACTTGTTGAGAGGACTTGACTAAAAAACATAAAAACTATGATGTGGTAATGGAGTATGCACAATCGGTAGTTGATGGAAAGAAACTCGCAAATAAAGAAACTATCCAAATGTGTCAAAGGTTTTTAAACGATCTTGAAAATGATGATTATGAATTCAAACCGAAAGACGCTGAATTTGTTATTCAAATAATACAAAAAACATTTGTACATGATAAAGGTGAAAGGTTAGACGGGACACCGCTAAGAGGTCAGCCTTTTATATTAGAGCCTTGGCAAATGTTTATAATATATAACTTGTTGGGTTTCTTCTTAAAAGGAACAATTATTAGACGATATAAAGAGGCGTTTATTTTTCTGCCTAGAAAAAATGGTAAAACAAGATTTGTTGCCGCTTTGTCCTGGGCACTAGCATTACTCGAAAGAAAGTCAGGATCAACAATATACATTGTTGGTGCCGCACTGAGACAAGCTAGACAAAGTTTTGAGTTTATCAACTTCAACTTACATCGAATGGGTGAAGAAGATAGTTTTAGAATTCGAGATAATAACCAGGAATCATCAATAAGCGGAGATCTTGGGGATGGTAGTTTACACATTGAAGCATTAGCAGCTAATCCAGATAAGCAAGACTCATTGAACTGTAATATCGCTATTGCAGATGAATTACACTCGTATAAGAAAGCCACGCAATATAACGTAATCAAAGAAGCTATGAAGGCATACACAAATAAGTTGATGATTGGTATTACCACAGCAGGAGATAATCAGAACAGTTTCTGTTATAACCGCTTAGTTTATTGTCAAAAGATATTAAGCGGATCTGTAAAAGATGAAGCCTACTTTGTTTTTATTGCTAAGGCTGATGAAGGTGAAAATGGGGATGTTGATTACACTAATCCAATTGAACACGAAAAAGCTAATCCTAATTACGGTGTAACGATTAGGCCAGAAGATATTATGAATGATGCTATGCAAGCGCAGAATGATCCACAACAAAGAAAAGACTTCTTGGCTAAGTCGTTGAATAAATACACATCTGCAATGAATGCTTATTTTAATGAAAATGAATTTATTAGCTCTGATAGTAAATATAATTGGACTCTAGAAGAACTGGCTAAATTTCCTATCGATTGGTATGGCGGAGCTGACTTATCTAAACGTCACGATTTAACCGCCACTGCTCTATACGGACAATATGAAGGTATAGATATAACGATCACACATGCGTTTTTCCCTATTGTTGCGGCGCACGAAAAAGCAGATGAAGACAATATACCTCTTTTTGGTTGGAAAGATGATGGCATATTGACGATGACAAATACACCAATTGTCAACTATCCAACGATTGTTAATTGGTTTATAAAAATGCGTGATATGGGCTTTAACATCAGGCAAGTAGGCTATGATGTTAAATTTGGTCGAGAATTTTTCTTAGATATGCAACGAGCTAGATTTAGAATTGAAAATACACCACAGTTATTTTATCTGAAAAGTGAAGGATTTAGACGAATCGAAACAAAGGCAAAAGAAGGTAAGTTCTATTACTTAAATTCTGATGCCTTTTTATATTGCGTACAAAACGTTAGAGGAATTGAACAAATAGATGATGCGATCAAGTATGAAAAAATAGAAGAAACATTACGTATTGACGTATTTGATGCTTCTGTATTTGCTGCTATGCAAATGCTAAAAAATTTACAGAAAACAGGTACTGCTACGAAATGGCTAGGAGGTTGATAGTTTGAAATTAATAAAAGAAAACGTATTTGAATTTGTGTTGTTAATAGGGATTACATTAATATCGATTGGTTGCTTCTTATCCAATATAATATTGGGGTTCATTGTAACTGGTTTATTATTAATTTTGTTATCATCGTTTGTTCTGCGAATAACGAAGTTTTGATTGGAGGTGAGTAAATTTGAGTTTTCTATTTGGAAAAGGAAGAGTAAGAACCCGTTCTGAACCAAAGAATGCAGAACAATGGTTTTTAACTAATGACGCATATGATTTATTGTCAATACCAGGTTATACGCGATTGTCTGATAACCCTGAAGTTAGGATTGCAGTTCATAAAATAGCTGAATTGATTTCATCAATGACAATCCACTTAATGGAGAACACAGAAGATGGAGATATAAGGGTAAAGAATCAGTTGTCTAGAAAAATTGATATTAATCCTTATTCACTTACTACTAGGAAAGCGTGGATTTATAGCATCGTACAAAACTTACTAATTCATGGCGATGGTAACAGTGTTGTTTATCCACAAATTAGAGATGGATTGATTGATGAATTAATACCTTTATCGCCGTCAAAAGTAACTTTTCATGATACTGAAACAGCTTATAAGATTAAGTATCAAAACAAATTTTATGATTTTAACGAAGTGCTGCATTTCATCATTAATCCAAATGCTAATAAACCGTATCTAGGAACTGGACAACGTGTAGTTTTAAAAGATATCGTCCACAACTTAAAACAAGCAACTGCCACTAAAAAGGGTTTTATGAGTGGAAAGTACATGCCCTCTTTAATTGT
>CAZONN010000176.1:0-3578 GCA_964581235.1 uncultured Amphibacillus sp. | reverse complement strand
ACACCCAAACATTGTGAATATCTATGATGTTGGTGAAGAAGATGATATTTATTACATGGTTATGGAGTATGTTGATGGCTTAACTTTAAAAGAATATATTCAACGTTATGCACCGATCTCAGTTGATGATGCGGTTGATATTATGTTGCAAATTACGTCGGCAATTGAACATGCCCATGCGAATCATATTGTGCACCGAGATATAAAACCACAGAATATTTTAATTAATGCAGATCGTACGGCAAAAGTAACCGATTTTGGAATTGCTTTAGCGTTGACCGCAACTTCACTAACGCAGACTAATTCAGTCTTAGGCTCTGTTCACTATTTATCACCAGAACAAGCACGAGGGGGAACGGCCAATCGTAAGTCTGATATTTATTCTTTAGGGATCGTCATGTATGAGTTGTTGACAGGACGCATTCCATTTACGGGTCAATCAGCGGTTTCAATTGCTTTAAAGCATTTAGAATCCCCGCTTCCATCAATGCGCGACTGGGATCCATTAATCCCACAAAGTCTAGAGAATATTGTCCTAAAAGCAACAACAAAAGATCCATTCCAACGCTATCAAAGAGTGACTGATTTTGAAAAAGACCTTGAAACAGCGTTAGATCCAGATCGAATCAATGAACAGCCTTATAGCCCACCAAGTGAGCCTGGAGATCAAACAAAGGCGATTCCAATCATTACTGATGGTCAATTCTCAACAGAGCAAACAATTGTCAATCATCAAGTTAATCATGATACAACTCGACCGGTTGAAAGTAGTCATGCTCAAAAAAAGCAAGCAAAGTCTAAGAAGAAAATGTCGAGAAAGAAAAAGGCTATTATTTGGATAACAAGTATTTTTGCTGTCATTTTAGGTGCTATTTTTGTTGCTTTGTTTGTTTTACCTAAATTAACGCAACCAGATGATATTGAACTGGAAAATTTCGTAGAAATGCATGTTGATGAAGCGATAGATAGATTAACTGAATTAAATCTTGATTATAAAATTGAAGAAGTTTATTCTGAAAAAATTGAAGTTGATCATGTAGAAAGTACCGATCCTGAAGCAGGAACAATTGTTAAAGAAGGCTCAAATATAACGTTGTTTGTCAGTCAAGGAAGTGAACCAATCGATTTTGCTAACTATGTTGGCCAATCATTTGATCAAATCGAACGCTTGTTGATCCAAAAGGGATTTGCACCTGAAAATATTCAAAGAGTTGATTCATATTCTGATGAATTTACAGAAGGTCAGATCATTAGTCAGCAACCAGGGGCAGATAGTAAAGTAATTCCAGCTGAAACTGTCGTGATCTTTGAAGTGAGTATTGGCGAGCGCAAAGTAGTCATTGAGAATCTTGAAGCAATGACTATTGAAGCAGCGACTCAATATCTCCAAGAACGGGGTCTAATTCCTAATATCACTGAGGAGCACTCAGGAACAGTTAAGGAAGGCATTGTGATTCGCCATTCTCCTCAAGCAGGAGAAGAACTAGAGACAGGGGAAATTGTCAATTTAGTCGTTTCATTAGGAGAAGAAGAACTCTCACCGATTACACATACATTAAAGGTTACTGTGCCATATACGGGTGCTGTAAACGTACCTGAACCTGATTCGGGCGATGAAGATGTTGATGAAACCGAATCGAATGATACACCGACACCAGTTAGTCAACAAGTTCGAATTTATATTTCTGATATGAATAATGAACTGACCGAACTTTATGAACAAAGCTCAATTAATAGTGATACTGAATTCACGATTCGTCTTGTGATTGCTCCGAATTCAACTGCAACGTATAAAGTTGAACGAGATGATCAAGTGATTGTCCAAAAAACGATTGCTTACGATGAAGTGGAAGGAGACTGATGAATGCGAGAAGGTCAAATTATTAAAGCGCTAAGCGGGTTTTACTATGTGTTAAGTGATGATATCGTTTATCAGTGCCGAGCAAGAGGCTTGTTTAGAAATACAAAACAAACGCCTCTTGTTGGTGACTTTGTTAAATTTGATGCAGCTAATTTAACTGATGGTTATGTGACAAAATTGTTACCACGAAAAAATGAACTTGTTCGACCGCCTGTTGCCAATATTGATCAGGCATTAGTTGCTGTCTCAGCCAAAAATCCTTCATTCAGCCCTAAATTACTGGATCGATTTTTAGTTCTCGTTGAGTTCAACCGTATCGATGCGATTATTTTAGTGACGAAAATGGATTTAGTGAATGATGAAGACAAAGCTGAACTTAATCAATATATTGAAGATTATCAAAAGTTAGGTTATCGCGTTGAGCAACTGTCGACAGAATGGCCAGTTGACCAAGCATCATTTACCGATCTGTTAACAGGTAAATCTTCGGTTATTGCTGGTCAGTCTGGTGTTGGTAAATCTTCCTTTTTAAATTTATTAAACCCTGAACTCTCGATTGAAACTGCAGAGATATCAAAACATCTTGGTCGTGGGAAACATACGACAAGACATACAGAACTGATTGAAGTCTTCGGTGGGATGATTGCAGATACACCAGGTTTTAGTTCACTTGATTTTGATCAAATTGAATTAGAACAATTACCTTTCTGTTTTCGTGATATTGATCACTATCGAGATGATTGTAAGTTTAGAGGTTGCATGCATGTTAACGAACCAAACTGTGGCGTAAAAAAAGCTGTAGCCAATGGCGAAATGACCCAATATCGTTACGAGAATTATTTAGAGTTTTATCAAGAAATTAAATCCAGAAAGCCGAGGTATTAATATGAAAAAAATTGCTCCTTCTATTTTATCAGCAGATTTTTCTAAGCTAGCGCAAGAGATAAAAGAGGTAGAAGAGGCTGGTGCAGATTATATTCACGTTGATGTAATGGATGGCCATTTTGTACCGAATATTACGATTGGACCGTTAGTTGTTAGTGCGATTCGACCGACAACAGATTTAGTCTTAGATGTTCATCTCATGATTGAGAATCCCGATAATTACATTGCTGACTTTGCTTTAGCGGGTGCTGATATTATATCTGTTCATGCTGAAGCTTGTACTCATTTACATCGTACAATAGCTTCGATTAAAGAACATGGAAAGAAAGCTGGAGTTGTGATTAATCCAGCAACACCAGTAGAAATGATTAAACCAATTATACAAGACATTGATCTCTTATTGTTTATGACGGTCAACCCTGGCTTTGGTGGACAAACATTTATCCCTGCAGTGTTAGAAAAAATTAAACTAGCTGATAAGTGGCGAAAAGAGTTGGACTTGGATATTGAATTTGAAGTAGATGGTGGCATTAATTCAGATACTGCAGAACTCTGTGCAGAAGCAGGTGTTGATGTGTTTGTTGCAGGAAATGCTATTTTCGGTCAAACAAATCGTCAACAGGCAATGGATGTCATTAGAGAGGCTATTAATGGTGCAGACAAGCAATAAGCTAACTCGAATTGGAATCGTTGCAGGTGGGCCGAATGAACTTCTTGTCAACCTAGCAGATTACCAAGTGGATTATTGGATCGGTTGCGATCGAGGTGCACTCTATGTGCTTGAAAATGACATTAAGCTTAATCTTGCTATCGGTGACTTTGATTCAGTTGA
>CAZONN010000175.1:0-3616 GCA_964581235.1 uncultured Amphibacillus sp. | reverse complement strand
AAGCATCCACTTCCGCTTTATACTCATGTCTGTTCGGCACAAGAAGAGGGATTTGGTAGTATGAACGTTGAAAAAGCAAAAGGCTTCAACACAATTGATCGATTTATGGGTGAGACAACATGCACCTTTGTGATGGATCGACTCTATGATAGTAATGAAATGTTTAAATACATCCACGTCGACAAAGAAACAGTTAAAGAAAGAAGCGCCAACTACTTAGAAGAAATTGAAGCGGGCCTTGAAAGAGTCGTCTTTGCAAAATATAAAGACAACCTAGGCTTTAATCGCTATCAATTTGTCGGCGTCTTCAAATCAATCGGCATCTCACCAGACAATGATGAATTTGTTAGATATGAACGAATTGATGATAAGGTGAAGATTGTTAAGTAGAGATAGGGAAAAGATGATCTTCTATCGATGGATCGTCTTTTTTGTGAATAATTAAGGACAGGATACTTAAGGTTTTTTATATTCCACGATATAGTTTAGATTCTCTATAGACTTCCTCAACTATAAAAGTTTTGCATCTCAATGTCCGCTTATCTAATCTCAAAGCGGTCTTTTAAATACAGGTTAACATTAATTTCTATGATTAGTAAATAACTCATCCAAAAAGAATGACATAAAACAAAGCGGATAAATGAGTAATTCTAAAAAATTACGCCAAACACATTGACGGGTTCTTTTTTTAATGTTAGACTTTAACCAACAAGTAATTTCTAAAAATTACGAAAGCGAAGGAAGTGAAAGATGAAGCTGGAAGATATCGCAACTGTTAAAGTAGGAGTTAACATTACTCGTTTAAAAGAAGAAGAGTATCGCTCTCTAGATACATATTCCTTCGATGATTTAATTGAAGACCTTAATGGCTTATTCCTTGATTCAAAAGTTAGGATTGAAAGTGAAAAAGAAATAAATGAATCAAACCACTTAAGTCAAATGGGAGAACTTATATTCAGCTTTGTTAGCTCAAAGGCGAGTATAGTTAGTGAAAAAAATGCTGGTAAGCTCATTAATCAAAACTTTGCTAAACTGATTATTGAACACGAGCATTTGGATCATCGCTATCTATGCTACATATTAAATGAATCGCACGAGATAAAGAAGCAAATGGCAATCTCGATGCAAGGCAGTACGGTAAGAAAACTAACACCTATCACGCTAAAAGAGTTGAAAATAAAGCTTCCCAGTATCGAAAAACAACGAATAATAGGTAAAGCATATTTATCGATTAAAAAGCGTCATGCTTTAGCGAAGAAACAAGCTGAACTAGAGGAAAAACTATATTTAGAAATATTAAAAAAATTAGATCAATCATAAAAAGGTGGAATATTAGATGTCACAATTAAATTCAAAATTATTTAGCGCTGCAGATAGTTTGCGCAGTAAAATGGATGCATCTGAATACAAAGATTATTTATTAGGATTAATTTTCTATAAGTATTTATCGGACGAGTTGTTAGTGAAAGTGGTTGAATTGGCAGATGAGTCAGCTGAAGAATACAACACACAAGAAAAACAAACAGAGCTTTACCGAGAGTTATTGGCAGATGACGATGTGAAAGATGACCTAATTGAAACGCTAGTCGATACTTTAGGGCATCACATTGAGCCTGATTATTTATTTAATACATTGGCTAATCAAGCTAAACAAAACACATTTCAATTAAATGATTTAAATAAGGCGTTTATTGACCTATCTACTAGTTACGATCAATTCACTGGTTTATTTGATGATGTTGATCTTACGTCAAGAAGACTTGGGGCAGATGACCAACAACGAAACATCACGATCTCTGAAGTAATAAAGAAATTAAATGATATCGATCTCGTTGGCTATGATGGGGATGTCATTGGAGATGCTTATGAATACTTGATCGGTGAGTTTGCCTCAGAAGCAGGTAAGAAGGCAGGGGAGTTTTACACGCCGAGTCAAGTTTCAGATATGATGGCACAGATTGCTGCGATTGGCCAGGAAGATAAAAAGCTATTTAGTGTCTATGACCCAACGATGGGATCAGGCTCTTTAATGTTGAATGTCCGCCATTATCTTAACTATCCTGATAGTGTCAAATATCATGGCCAAGAAATGAACACGACGACATATAATCTGGCGAAGATGAATTTAATCTTACACGGTGTCCGAAGAGAAAATATGCGCTTACGTAATGGAGATACACTGAATAAAGATTGGCCGACAGATGAGCCTTATCTATTTGATTCAGTTTTAATGAATCCACCTTATTCGGCAAAATGGTCATCAGATAAATCGTTTCTAGATGATTCTAGGTTCAATCGTTATGGAAGGTTAGCGCCAAAGTCAAAAGCAGATTTTTCTTTTCTCTTACATGGTTTTTATCACTTAAAGGATTCAGGTACAATGGCAATCGTCTTACCGCACGGTGTTTTATTCCGTGGAGCAGCAGAAGGTGTAATTCGTAAAAAGCTATTAGAAGATGGAAGTATTTATGCGGTCATTGGTATGCCGGCAAATTTATTTTTTGGTACATCGATTCCAACAACCGTTATTATATTGAAGAAAAATCGCAATAATCGTGATGTGTTATTTATTGATGCAAGTAAAGAGTTTGAAAAAGTTAAGAACCAAAACAAATTAACCAAAGAAAATATCGATAAAATTGTTGAAACATATAAGAAACGAAAAGATGTTGATAAGTACGCTTACTTAGCTACTTTTGAGGAAATTGAAGAAAATGACTTTAATTTGAACATCCCTCGCTATGTTGATACATTTGAAGAAGAAGAACCTGTTGATTTAGCAGAGCTAGGTTCGTCAATTCAGGAAATTAGAAAAGAAAAAGCAGAACTTGAATCGAGTTTGCATGAAATGATTTCTTCATTAGAGTATGATCAACAAAACGAAGACTGGATTAAAGGTGCATTAGAGGTGTTTAATCGTGGGGAATAAACGAGTACCAGAAATTCGCTTCCCTGGATTTACTGACGATTGGGAACAGCGTAAGTTGGGGGATGTGGTGGAAATTACTATGGGGCAATCACCAAACTCTGAAAACTATACAGATAATCCTAATGATCACATTCTTGTTCAAGGTAACGCTGATATGAGAAATGGTCGTGTTGTTCCACGAGTTTGGACCACTCAAGTAACCAAACAAGCAGAAAAAGATGACATAATTTTAAGTGTCCGAGCACCTGTTGGGGATATTGGAAAAACAGACTATGACGTAGTTTTGGGTCGAGGGGTAGCTTCAATTAAAGGGAATGAGTTCATCTTTCAATCACTTGGACGAATGAAAGAAGTTGGATACTGGACTAAGTTAAGTACAGGTTCAACATTTGAAAGTATCAACTCAAATGATATAAAAGAAGCACTTATTATGCTACCGAGTGAAGATGAACAAATTCAAATCGGCAACTTTTTTAAAGGACTAGACAACACTATCACCCTTCATCAGCGTGAGTTAGAAACACTCAAACAAACAAAACAGGGATTCTTGCAAAAAATGTTTCCGAAAAAAGGAGAGTCCGTGCCAGAGATTCGATTTCCAGGTTTTACTGCCGATTGGGAACAGCGTAAGTTGGGGGATGTTGTAGAATTCTTTTCAGGATTAACTTATTCACCTGACAATGTCAT
>CAZONN010000174.1:0-3626 GCA_964581235.1 uncultured Amphibacillus sp. | reverse complement strand
TTGCATTTTTGTTCGAAAAGCGTTAATCTAAGTATCGGAAGCCATCTGCTTGGCAAGTCGATTCTCCAACGACTGCTAGGCGATTGGTGCTTTTTAAAATTTTATAGGAGGTGAAATGGATGGCAATTTCACAAGAAAGAAAAAACGAATTAATTAATGAGTTCAAAGTACATGAGCATGACACTGGTTCATCTGAAGTACAAATCGCTATCCTAACCGAAGACATTAACAACTTAAATGAGCACTTACGTACTCATAAAAAAGATCACCACTCACGTCGTGGTTTGTTAAAAATGGTTGGGAAACGCCGTAACTTGTTAAACTATTTACGTAAAAAAGATGTAGCAAGCTACCGTCAAATCATTGAAAAACTTGGTTTACGTCGATAAGAACTGTTAAAGCGGGAGTATTCCCGCTTTTTCTGTACGTCTAATTTAAGAATGAAAGAGGTCCATAGCTGTTGATACCTTTCGCTCGATTCTGATCAAAGTATAATAGCCGATATTATATTTTGATCAGGATGGAGCACGAATAAATCATTAGTGCAAAGGTCATTACAGTTTTACAACGCAATACAATTGCATAAATCTCTTTCTTTCAACATAAATTAATCGCAAAATTAAAATTTCTCAATTGACTAGCTAGAAGAGAGGGGTAATTAAATAATATGTCAAACAAACAAGTATTTAAAACCGAAATTGCAGGAAAGCCATTTATTGTTGAAGTAGGCGAATTAGCTAAACAAGCAAATGGTTCATGTATCGTTCATTATGGAGATACATCCGTTTTAGTTGCAGCTACAGGATCAAAAGAACCAAAAGATCTACCATTTTTCCCTTTGACAGTGAACTATGAAGAACGACTTTATGCAGTCGGAAAAATCCCAGGTGGATTTATTAAACGTGAAGGTCGCCCAAGCGAAAAGGCAGTTCTTACATCACGATTAATTGATCGACCAATTCGTCCGTTATTTCCAGATGGCTATCGTAATGACGTTCAAGTTATTAGTATGGTAATGAGTGTTGACCAAAATGCACCATCAGAAATAGCGGCAATGATTGGTTCATCTGTTGCACTAACTGTTTCAGATATACCATTTGACGGTCCAATTGCTGGTATTAATATTGGCCGAATTGATGGGGAATTTATCATTAACCCAACAGTTGATGAGCGCGAAAAGAGTGACTTGGAATTAACAGTAGCCGGAACAAAAGATGCGATTAACATGGTTGAGGCATCTGCGAATGAAGTGACTGAAGATATTGTGTTAGAAGCAATTATGTTTGCTCATGAAGAAATTAAGCGTTTAGTTGCTTTTCAAGAAGAAATTCAACAAGCTGTTGGAAAAACAAAAATGGATGTTAAGTTGGTTACTCTTGATGAGGACTTAACAGCTGAACTGAATGAAACAGCTAAAGACCGTATGATTGAAGCGATTCAAACTCATGAAAAATTACAAAGAGAAGAATCGATTGATGCAGTTAAAAAAGACATTATTGCAGATTATGAAGCAAAAGATGCTGACGATGAGACGATCAAAAAAGTTAAAGACATTTTAGATCAAATTGTAAAAGATGAAGTACGTCGTTTAATTACAATCGAGAAAATTCGTCCAGATGGCCGTACGCCAGATGAAATTCGTCCGTTAGAATCTCGAGTGGATTTACTTCCACGTACACACGGTTCAGGCTTATTCACACGTGGACAAACTCAAGCATTGTCTGTTTGTACATTAGGTGCTTTAGGCGATGTTCAAATTTTAGATGGTTTAGATTTAGAAGAAACAAAACATTTTATGCATCATTATAATTTCCCGCATTTCAGTGTTGGAGAGACAGGCCCAATTCGTGGAGCAGGTCGTCGTGAAATTGGACACGGTGCTTTAGGAGAACGTGCACTTGAAAAAGTTCTACCTAATGAAAATGATTTCCCATATACGATTCGCTTAGTGTCAGAAGTATTAGAATCAAACGGTTCGTCATCACAAGCAAGTATTTGTGCATCATCTCTAGCACTTATGGATGCTGGTGTACCAATCAAAGCACCAGTAGCAGGAATTGCAATGGGCTTGGTTAAACAAGATGATGATTATACAGTTCTAAGTGATATTCAAGGCATGGAAGACTATTTAGGTGACATGGACTTTAAAGTAGCTGGAACTGAAAAAGGAATTACTGCACTACAAATGGATATTAAAATTGATGGACTTGCACGTGAGATTCTTGAAGAAGCTCTACAACAAGCACGTGTTGGACGTCTGCATATTTTAGAACATATGGAAAGTGTCATCTCAAAACCTAGCGAACAATTATCTGCTTATGCGCCAAAAATTATTACAATGACGATTAATCCAGATAAAATTCGTGATGTTATTGGGCCAAGTGGTAAGCAAATTAACAAAATCATCGATGAAACGGGCGTTAAAATTGATATCGAGCAAGATGGTAGCGTCTATATCGCTTCTACTGATCAAGAGATGAACGAAAAAGCGAAGAAAATCATTGAAGATATCGTACGTGAGGTTCAAGCAGGTGAATTATACTTAGCGACAGTTAAACGTGTTGAGAAGTTCGGTGCGTTTGCTGAATTATTTAAAGGTAAAGAAGGCTTAATTCATATTTCTGAATTGGATACAAAGCGTACAAATAAAGTTGAAGATGTTGTTAAAGAAGGCGACAAGATCATGGTTAAGGTTAAAGAAATCGATCGTCAAGGTCGTATTAACCTTTCAAGAAAAGCTGTCTTAGAAGATGAAGCAAAAAAGCAGGCAGAAGCTAAAAAATAAGTTTTGCTAATTAAGAAAGTCATTTTTTAAAATGGCTTTCTTTTTTTGTCTTCTGTTTCATATGTTAGGGTAGGAGGGATTGCGATGAGATATCAGGAATTGAGCGGGAAAGAAATTATCAATTTAACACATGGTAAGCGGTTAGGCTTATTGGGTCAAACTGATCTTGAACTCGATCCGAAAACTGGCCAAATAAAATCATTTATTATCCCGAATTATGGTTTGTTTGGCTTGAAGCGAGACCAAAGTCAAGTCGGAATAAATTGGGATCAAATCGAAAAAGTAGGTAAAGACACAATCATTATTAAAAAAAACAGAAGAGCAGTAATGTTTAATTAGATCATCAAAACATGATGGTCTTTTTTTATTCTTATCTAGTGTTAAACCTATTTGTGTTAATGTCCTGCACTGACTTAGATCATCAGCTTACCGGAGTTGAAAATGAAGGGAATGTGAAATTCACATTTTCTAACCAAACCATACAATTGCCAGATGATTTTTTTACAAAACTCAAACCATCTTCGCTCGTATTCTCAGGAATTAATACCCCTTATTTAAAGCAAGAGTTATCAGATAAGCAATTAACTTTTATTCCAATGATGGAACGTGATGACGTGGCGATTTATAATTCTGTTCTAACAGCAGAAGGGGCGATTTTATTAGCGCTACAACAAATGCAAACAACCTTACAAGATTCCAATGTCGTTGTCTTGGGGTTGGGTAGAGTAGGTTTAACTGTTGCCGATAAGTTCGCCAAACTTGGTGCAAATGTTGCAACAGGAGTTAGAAAGACAATTGGCTTCAGCTTAACTGCCTCACATTGTACGTATGGGGATGTTTT
>CAZONN010000173.1:1871-3626 GCA_964581235.1 uncultured Amphibacillus sp. | reverse complement strand
AATTAGTAGATGAGGAGGTTGTTAATCGATGATTGACATCCATTGTCACATTTTACCCGGCGTAGACGACGGTGCTAAACACGTAGAAGACAGTATCGCCATGGCGAAACAAGCCATATCAGAAGGCATTCATACGATTATCGCAACCCCACATCATAAAAACGGGCGCTACAATAATCCAAAAAACTCAGTCCTAGCCGACCTGACCAGACTCAACGAGCGAATCCAACAAGAACAGATTCCACTCACGATCATACCGGGACAAGAAGTCAGAATCCACGGCGAACTGATCGAAGGCTACCAACAAGACGAAATCCTAACATTAACAGGAACAAGTCGCTATCTCTTTGTCGAATTACCAACAAACCATATTCCACGCTACACGGAACAAATACTATTCGACATCCAAATGCGAGATCTCGTCCCGATCATTGTACACCCAGAACGAAACACGGCACTCCAAGAACAACCAGAGCGCCTCTATCACTTCGTTCAAAACGGCGCACTAACCCAAATTACCGCCAGCAGTCTAACAGGCAAATTTGGCACGAAAATCAAAAAATTTACCAATGAAATAATCGAACATAACCTAACCCACTTCGTCGCATCAGACGCACACAACACGAAATCACGCGGGTTCAATATGCTCGACGCCAATCAAGAAATCAACCAAAAATACGGGCAACACACACTCTATACATTTATGGAGAACGCCCAACATATACTCGACAACGAGAAGATCTACATTGACGAACCAGCAAGAATTAAACGCAAAAAATTCTTCGGACTCTTTTAAAAAAACTCACCCTACTTAATATAGAGGGGACTGACAGGTACGCTCACGAATAACGTTGGCACACGTTAACGAATAGATACAATTAGAAGGGGCAGATTTGAAATGGCGAAAGTTAAAAAGGCAATTATTCCAGCAGCAGGTTTAGGCACACGTTTTTTACCTGTGACGAAAGCAATGCCAAAAGAAATGTTACCGATCGTCGATAAACCAACGATTCAATATATTGTAGAAGAAGCAGTCGCTTCAGGGATCGAAGACATTATCATCGTGACTGGTAAAGGAAAGCGTGCGATTGAAGACCACTTTGACTTCGCACCAGAACTCGAGCAAAAGCTAAAGGAAAAAAATAAACTTGATTTATTACATAAAGTTGAACAGTCCTCAAACTTAGCAGACATTCACTATATTCGTCAGAAAGAACCGTTAGGACTAGGACACGCAGTTTGGAGTGCGCGCAAGTTCATCGGTGACGAACCATTTGCCGTCCTACTAGGTGACGATATCGTTGAAAGTGATGTGCCATGCTTGAAACAATTGATCAATCAATTTGATGAAAAACAATCATCAATTATTGGTGTTCAACAAGTACCAGCAGAACTTACTGAACGTTACGGAATTGTCGATCCAGGTGAGAAGGTCAATGGCCGACTCTATCAAGTTGACCACTTTGTTGAAAAACCAGCACTCGGAACAGCACCATCAAATCTAGCAATCATGGGACGCTACGTCTTTACACCAGAAATCTTCCGCTTTTTAGAGCGCCATCAAATTGGTGCCGGCGGAGAAATTCAGTTAACAGATGCAATCCAAATGCTAAATGAAATTCAAAAAGTATACGCTTATGACTTCGAAGGTCGACGTTACGACGTTGGAGAGCAACTTGGATTTATCCAAACGACGATTGAATTTGCACTTAAAAACAAAGAAATCGGCGCAGACGTGAAGAAAATGCTACTCGA
>CAZONN010000173.1:0-1771 GCA_964581235.1 uncultured Amphibacillus sp. | reverse complement strand
GTTTAAGCTCTATCAAAAGGTATGGTCATATGCGAGTATTAGAGAATTGCAAGCAATTGTTTATTCAGTCACTTTAACGAATTTAGCAACAGCGATCGTACAATTCTTAGTCAATGACTTTACTATTTATCGCCGAGCAATGCTCGTAACCTGGCTGATTCATATTACACTCATCGGAGGTTCACGCTTTATTTGGCGCGTCTTCCGTGATCATTACATCAATTCAAATCCAAATCAAAAACGCACACTCATTGTCGGTGCCGGTGATGCCGGTGTAATGATCGTCAGACAACTGACAAGTGGCCAAACAGATACGGATTTAAGACCAATCGGTTTCGTCGATGATGACCCAGCTAAACAAAAAATGCACGTCTATAATTTGCCTGTACTCGGAACAACACTGGACATTGAACAAATTGCAGAAACACAAGCAATCGATCATATTGTGATCGCCATCCCGTCATTACGAAATGGCGAACTCGCAGATATTGTCACACGATGCAACGAGACAGACGCAAAAGTTCAAATCTTACCGAAAATTGAAGATCTTGCGACAGGAAAAGTCTCCGTCCAAATGTTACGAAGCATTGACGTAGAAGACGTACTCGGACGACCACCAGTCAAACTCGATATCGGTTCAATCTCAACATATGTCACTGGCAATACAGTCATGGTCACAGGCGCAGGCGGCTCAATCGGATCCGAAATCTGCCGACAATTAATGCGCTTTACACCAGCTAGAATTCTATTAGTTGGCCATGGCGAATTCAGTATCTATTCAATTGAAAAAGAATTACAAAAGAAATATGGAAAAATAGGCACAGAAATCATTCCAATTATCGCCGACGTACAAGACCGCGACCGGATTTTTAATATCGTTAAACAATATCAACCGTGGATTATTTACCATGCAGCAGCACATAAACATGTGCCATTAATGGAACACAACCCACACGAAGCAATTAAAAACAACGTGATCGGAACGAAAAACGTCACCGAAGCAGCCGATGCTTTTAACGTACATACCTTTGTCTTAGTCTCAACCGACAAAGCCGTTAACCCAACAAACGTTATGGGCGGGACAAAACGACTTGCGGAAATGATTGTCCAAGACCTAGCAAACCGAAGCAAAACAAAATTCGTTGCCGTTCGCTTTGGAAACGTCCTAGGCAGCCGAGGCTCAGTCATTCCATTATTTAAAGAACAAATCGCAGAAGGTGGCCCTGTCACGGTGACACACCCTGACATGACACGCTACTTTATGACAATCCCAGAAGCTACAAGACTAGTGATCCAAGCAGGCTCACTCGCCCGAGGCGGCGAAATCTTCGTTCTCGACATGGGCGAACCCGTCAAAATTGTCGACCTAGCCAAGAATCTTATTAAACTATCAGGCTACACAACTGACGAAATTGAAATTAAATTCTCAGGCATTCGCCCAGGCGAAAAAATGTACGAAGAACTACTCGGTGAAGACGAAATCCACCCAGAAGAAATCTTCGAAAAAATCTATATTGGCCGAACCGATCAAGTTGACATCACTCAAGTCTTACAATTAATCGATCAATTCGAACAACTTGATAACATCCAAGTCAAAGACGCCATTATGGCCATCGTTTTTGCCGAACAAAAGATCAAAACTAGCATTTCTTAACCAAACTGTAATCTTAATTAGATAGTAACTTTAATAAATTTAAGGTAAGATAAACTTAAACAACGAACGTTACAGACAAGCAACTAGACACAGGGGGAAGATTATTATGAATTACAT
>CAZONN010000172.1:0-3651 GCA_964581235.1 uncultured Amphibacillus sp. | reverse complement strand
CTCAACTTGAGAGCAATTCGCTCGACTTGAGAGCAATTCGCCGAACTTGAGAGCAATTCGCTCAACTTGAGAGCAATTCGCAAATATAGAGACTACGACATAACTAGTTATTATCAGAAAAATGTGGTTCTAGTTTGAGTAAATATTGATCTGCTACAATCACATGATCTAGATTTCTAAATCACAACTCTTTCATCGCCCTCTCATCAGTCAAGTCAACAATAACTGCACGTGAAGCAATGTGACGAAAATCATTCATTCTACTCCTAAAAAATATCAATCACCAAGCCATCCATACCTTCAGTACTAAGCTCACGACACACACTTGCTCCAAAGCACCCTAATCCAATTGCAGCAAACTCTCTCTTCATATCCAGTCAGCTCATAAGCATGCCCATTTTACGGTTATTTGTAATTTTTCACCTCCAACATTGCACACATTTAACCATTAAGCAAGACAAAAAAATGGTTAAAATGGGAATCCACTTTAACCGTTTTTCTTATTCTTCATCTAGCATATCAAACTGTGACTTCACAAGATCATAATATTCACCTTTACTTGCTACTAATTGATCATGATTTCCTTGTTCAAGGATACGACCATTTTCTAAAACAATTATGTTATCTGCTTCACGAATAGTAGACAATCGGTGTGCAATCATAATTGACGTTCGACCTTTTAGAAGTTTGCGAAGGGCAGCTTGAATTTTCATTTCTGTTTCAGTATCAATACTCGCAGTTGCCTCATCTAAAATCAAGATTTTTGGATCAACTAACAAGGCTCTTGCAAACGAAAGTAATTGTCTTTCTCCTGCCGAAAGGATACTCCCTCTTTCCTCAACTTCTGTACCATAACCGTCAGCCAAACGCTCAATAAAGTCATGAGCCCCAACTATTTTGGCTGATTCGATCACTTCTTCATCAGAAGCATTTGGACGGCCAAACCGTATATTTTCCATAATTGTTCCTGAAAAGATAAATGTATCTTGAAGAACAACACTAATATGTTCCCTCAAGCTTTCTAAGCTCAAGTCCCTCAAGTTATGACCGTCTATAACAACTCTACCTGCAGTTGGATCATAAAAACGACTAATTAAGTTAGCAATCGTAGATTTTCCTGAACCTGTGTGTCCGACAAGCGCAACAGTTTGACCTGCTTTAACTTCAATAGATATTTCATGTAAAGCAATCCGATCTTCATCATAAGAGAACTCCACATTATCAAAAACAATTTCACCTTTCATATCTTCAAGCACCACTGGATTATCTATTTCACTTACTGTTGGGCGTTCGTCTAAAAACTCAAAAATACGTTCCGACGAAGCCATTGCCACAAGCAATTGATTATAGATTTGTCCTAAGCGAGAAATCGGTTCCCAGAACATTCCTAAAAAGAATGCAAAGCTTACGAACGTTCCGATTTCCATAGACTGATTAATGATCAATATAGAACCGTATGCGATTAGAATAACTGTACCAACAGCGTTACTCATTTCAATAAACGGACCAAAATAAGCACTCTTTTTCATCGCTATTCTTTCACGTTCATTATTCTCTTTGTTTACACCATCAAAATAAGCAGCGTTCTCTTTCTCTTGAGCAAAAGATTGAGTAATCCTCATCCCTTGCAAACTTTCATTCAAGTGTGAGTTTAAACGCGATCTAACTAGACGAACATTTTGCCATGTTTTTCTAATATCTCTTCGTAATTTTGTTGAGATATAAAACATAAGTGGTAAAATTACAAGGACAGCAAGTGCTAATTGTGGGCTTAATGTAAATAAGATTACAATGATCGCAATTAACATGAACGCATCCATCAAGATATTAATGATCCCATTTGTAAATAGTTCTTGTAGAGAGTTAACATCATTTAAAATACGAACAAGGATCGACCCTGCTGAACGTTTATCAAAAAAATCATGGGACAGATATTGAACGTGCGTGAACAATTGCTTTCTTAAATCATGAATTGTTCTTTGCCCTAACACATTGACTGTTTTGATTCGAAAGTAGTTAGCCAAATAGTTAATAAAGTAGAGGCCAACAATAATGATTATTAAATAAATCAATAATTCATAGTCTTGATTTATAATTGCGCGATCAATAACATACTGTCCGATCAAAATTGGTACAAGTAATCGAACAATCATATTGACAAGTACTGCGACAAAAGCTGCTGGCAGTAAAGTCTTTGCATAAGGCTTAATATATTCTAATAGACGAGTCATTTGTTTCCAATTAAAAGGCTTTTCTATCGCTTCATCTTGTGGATAGTGAAAACGATTTGTGTAGATATTTTTTTTCTTATTCGCTTCTTTTCGACTCAAAAATCTCACTCCTTTCTTACTTAACTTTATTAAGTTATTGCATCTTTATCTTTATATTGAATATCATAAATTCGTTGATATGGTCCACCGTTAATAAGTAATTCATCGTGGCTTCCTCTTTCAACAATTTCACCTTCATCTAAAACGATAATTTCATCTGCATGCTTTAATGAGGAAATACGGTGTGCGATAATAAATGTCGTTCGATCTTCCATGACTTCTTTCAGTGCACGTTGAATTCTTTGCTCTGTTTCCATGTCAACCGCGGAAGTTGCATCATCTAACACCAGGATACTTGGATCGATAAGTAATGCGCGCGCAATTGAAATTCGCTGTCTCTGACCACCGGATAATCCCATTCCCCGATCTCCAAGCATTGTATCATACCCTTTTGGCATCTCCATAATGAAATCATGTGCTTGCGCTAGCTTAGCCGCTTCCATGACATCATCCAATGTTGCTTGAGGATTACCAAAGGCAATATTATCTTTAATCGTCGTTGAGAATAAGAATGCTTCTTGAAAAACAAAACCAATTTGTTGACGAATAAATGATAATGGATAGTCTGTTGTTAATCGACCATCAAGGTACACTTCACCTTCAGACGGTTGATAGAAACGCGTCATCAATTGAGTAATACTTGTTTTACCTGAACCAGTAGCTCCAATTAGACCGATAATCTTACCTGCCGGAACTTCGAAGTTGATATTTTTTAATGCAGCATCATCATCTTCATAATATCTCAGTGTCACATTTTTGAACTCAACATGGCCTTCAAGCCTATCAACTTCAACTGTATTTTCAAAATCAGTTACTTCTTCTTCTGCTTCTAGAATTTCTAGTAAGCGCTCTCCTGAAGCTTTTGCTTGTGAGTATTGGTTTACTATAAATCCTAAGTGCATCAGCGGACCAATAATGTAGCTCACCAAGCTAAAGAATGCAACGAGCTCACCTAATTGTAGGTTTCCCTCAATAACTTGCCAACCACCGAAAATTAGTAGCGATACCATCGCTATATTTCCGATTAACTCCATTAGCGGGAAGTATTTCGCCCATATATGTGAAGTTTTGATGTTAACTTCTTGGTATTCTTTGTTATCAACTGTAAAGCGGCTAATTTCAAAATCTTCTTTTGATAAAGATTTAACCGTATTCATACCACTAACGTTTTCCTGGATTCGCGTATTCAAGTTTCCTAGTGATCGGCGAATGCTTCGGAAGGCCGGGTGTACTTTTTGGTCAAACTTTCTTACTACAACAATTAAAAATGGCATCACCGCCATTGTTAATAGTGCTAGTGGAACAGAATAAAAGAACATAA
>CAZONN010000171.1:0-3652 GCA_964581235.1 uncultured Amphibacillus sp. | reverse complement strand
AATATAATAAACTTAACATATTTTTACTGGAGAGCGCCTATATGAAAAAATGTCGTTTAGCTATACTTGTGCTGTTATTAACGAGTTTATTGCCTGTTGGTTGCAACGACCAATCGGTGGTTGAAGGCAATTCAAATCCAAGCAATGATAAAAGACAAGATTTACAAGCGCGTATGGAATTGAAATCATAATTACTGACGAACTAATAAACAGGCTAGGCTTGCAAACATATCAAATAATTGTCCAAATAAAATAAATAGCCACAATATTAGAATAAACCTAACAAACCAGTATCAATTCTATGCTAGAATAATATTATCTAAGTATAGAAGGACTGAATAATCATGCCAACATTCTGGTTTGAGTTAGGTTATTTAATTCTAGTTTGGGGTTTAGCAACATATACAAAGAGCGATGCAGTAGGTCTTGATCTTATCACGACTAGTTTAAGCACGCTCTTTTTTTCGTTCTACTTTTTCTTACCATTAACTAAGAAACGGCCATTACTTTTTCAAGCTATCCTAATTTCGCTTGCACTGTTAGCATTTTTAACGTTTAATTCAGGCGTCTTTAATGGGTTTATATTATTAATTATCCTAATGATTAGTAAACAAGCAATCGATCACTTGAATGGCTGGTCACTCTATCTACAGCTTTTTATTCAAGCGATATTAGTTCTATTCCCACACCTTTATTCTTTTAACTATACATTGGTCAGTTATCTCAGTTTATTACTTCTAATGATTGGTTTTATCCTATTTATGTTGCAAAAAGTAAATTCTTCTTATCGTACTTTAAGTGATAGATATCTTCTACTTGAAACGGACTATCGTAAGCTTAAACGACACACATTTATTCATGAAAAGACAGTTCGCCAAGAGGAACGTAATCATGTTGCTCGTGACCTTCATGATTCAGTTGGTCACAGATTAACCGCACTACTAATGCAACTTGAAATGGCCAGATTGCAAGCACCAACTGAAGATCTTCAAGAGAAATTTGGTCAATTAAAAGTACTTGCCCAAACGAGCTTAGATGAAACAAGAGAAGCGGTTAAAACGTTGAGAAGTGAAGAGACAACAGGATTAACAGCTGTCATTCACTTGATCCGCAAGTTAGAAGCAGAAAGTCATTTACGCGTGTCGTTTTACGTTCAATCTGGGGCATTGTCGGTACCATTAACAAATGATCAGTCAGTCGCACTTTATCGATCGGTACAAGAAGGTTTAACGAATATGATGCGTCATAGTGAGGAAAGACAAGCAAGTATCGAATTCACCTTTATTGGAGGACGATTTTTCCGTTTTCAAATTAGTCATCCTTTGAAAAAGAAAATTGATATCGAAGAAGGCTTTGGCCTAAGATCAATGCGTGAAAGACTAGAACAATTAAATGGTTCATTAAAAATTAATCAAGTTGAAGGTGAATTTCGTTTAATCGGAACATTTCCAATGGAAGAAGGTGAATAAAAATGGTCTCAATTTTATTAGCAGAAGACCAAGTGCTTGTCAGACAAGGCTTAAAAATGATGATTGAAACAGATTCTGAGTTGAAAGTAAATGGCGAAGCAGATAATGGTAGAGAGGCAATTGAGCTTTGTTATAAAATACAGTTTGATTTGGCTGTTTTGGATATTCGTATGCCTGAAATGACAGGTCTAGAAGCAATGAGAGAAATAAAGCGCAATTGGCCAGAGATGAAAATTTTAATTCTAACAACATTTAATGATGAAGCTTATGCACTAGAGGCACTTAAAAATGGTGCAAATGGATATATGTTAAAAAATGCAGATGCAAACGAATTAATACGAGCGATTCGGAGTTGCTTAGAAGGCGGTTTATCGATCGAAGACCAAGTAGCAGCAAAAGTGTTTCCGGCTTTATTGGAAAATGAGCGTCGTCAAGAAGTGAATCCAAAGTTAACAAAACGGGAACTTGATATTATTGTTGGTGTTGGTCAAGGTTTAAGTAATAAGGAAATAGCAGAAGAGCTTTTTTTATCAATTGGAACGGTTAAAAATCATATCTCTGTTATTTTAAATAAATTAGCTTTGCGTGATCGAACCCAATTGGCAATCTATGCGATCCGGCATCAAATTGTTTAAGAAAATGACTGAGGTCATGGTTAGATAAATAATTAATGACTGAAGATAGTGGTGGCACTATCTTTTTTTATATAGACTAAAGTTGAGCTAAAAAAAGAAAGTAGGTGCGTTGATGTTACAAGTTAATGATTTACACAAAAATTTTAAAACAACAACTGCTGTTAATGGTGTGAATTTATACCTTGATGAAGGCGAGTCGGTTGGTTTACTTGGTCCGAATGGCGCAGGTAAATCAACAACCATTTCAATGATTTCAACTTTGTTAGCGCCAACGAGTGGAGAGATTCGTTTTAAAGGGGTAGATGTCCTTAAGAAACCTGATGCGATTCGACCTGTCCTTGGCGTTGTTCCACAAGAGATAGCTTTATATGAAGAATTAACTGCTTATGAAAATATGCACTTCTTTGGAAAAACATATGGTTTAACAGGCGAAAAATTAAAAAATAAAATAGATGAAGTTTTGGAATTAGTCGGATTAACAGATCGTAAAAAAGAACGGATTAAAAACTACTCGGGCGGAATGAAGCGGAGAATTAATATGGCTGTTTCACTTATGCATGAACCAGAGTTATTGATTATGGATGAGCCAACAGTCGGAATTGATCCTCAATCAAGAAGTCACATTCTAGAGATGGTTCGTGAATTAAATCGTAAAAAAAGAATGAGTATTTTATACACGAGTCACTATATGGATGAAGTAGAGAAGCTCTGTGATCGTGTTTATATTATGGATCACGGCCAAATTATTGCTTCAGGAACGAAAGAAGAATTAAAGAGCATTTTATCAAGTGAGGATACGATTTTATTAGAAACACAGCAAAAGTCTGAGCAATTTATTAAAAAATTAAACGAACACGAACAAATTCAACAAGTCGTTGAAGTCGAACAAGGTTATAAAGTGATCGTCTCAAAAGGCAACGATTTATTTGCTGATATATTTGAGCTTGCCAAAAGAAGTCATGTGAAAGTTAAGGGAGTTCATGTTCAGACACCGACGTTAGAGGATGTCTTCCTCCACTTGACTGGAAGAAAATTGAGAGATTAGGGGGCTGGGCGGATGTGGAATTTAATTAGGAAAGATTTTTTAACGATCTCACGTGACCGTTCAGAAGTGCTAATCTTGCTTGTTATGCCAATGGTTTTGATTGCGATCTTGGGATTTGCTTTAGGGAGCATTCTGTTTGGTACTACAGATATGGACCCAATCCCCGTTGCTCTTATAATCGAAAATGATCTTGAACAAGATATTAAGCACTTTCAAGAGGATCTAATTGCTGAAGGATTACCTGAACAAGCAATTGAGCAAATGATTGCAAGTACTGAAGCGATTGACCCAGCAGTGAGTTTAGAAGCTGTTCTTCGTTCCCCGGAGCTGATTGATATGATCGATTTAAAGGAGAATTACGATCAGGATCAGGCGGAAGCGGCGTTAGCTACTGATGAAGTTTTAGCGGTGATAACGATCCCTGAACAGTTTTCATATCAAACTTTATTAGCCTTTTATTTAGAGAAAGAAACAGATGCGAGCATTGAACTCCTTGTTCAGGA
>CAZONN010000170.1:0-3665 GCA_964581235.1 uncultured Amphibacillus sp. | reverse complement strand
ATAAACTTGCGTTCAACTTAAAGGTGATATAAAATATTAGCTAATCTAAAAGTTTGAAATTTCAATCAATTAGAACGGGTTTTAAAATAAAAATTCAGGGGGAAAATAAAGATGACAAAAAATGTTGATTTCAGAAATGGTGGCGTCATTATGGACGTTATTAATGCTGAGCAAGCAAAAATTGCTGAGCAATCAGGTGCGATTGCAGTTATGGCACTTGAACGAGTACCATCAGATATTCGTGCGGCAGGTGGCGTGGCTCGGATGGCAGATCCGACAATTGTTGAGGAAGTTGTTAATGCTGTGTCTATTCCGGTTATGGCAAAAGCTCGAATTGGCCATATTGTCGAAGCGCGTGTATTAGAAGCTCTAGGGGTTGATTATATCGACGAGAGTGAAGTTTTGACCCCAGCTGATGATATTTACCACTTAAATAAACGTGACTATACAGTACCGTTTGTCACAGGTTGTAGAGATCTTGGTGAAGCAACTCGTCGAATTGGCGAAGGAAGTTCAATGCTGCGTACGAAAGGTGAGCCAGGAACAGGAAATATCGTTGAAGCGGTGCGTCATTTACGTCAAGTGAATGGACAAGTAAATAAACTTATTCATATGTCAATCGAAGAAGTGATGACTTATGCCAGAGATCTTGGTGCACCTTATGAAATACTACTGAAAATAAGAGAAGAAGGGCGCTTACCAGTTGCTAACTTTGCTGCCGGTGGTGTTGCAACGCCAGCTGATGCAGCATTAATGATGGAATTAGGCGCAGATGGTGTCTTTGTTGGATCAGGTATTTTCAAATCTGAAAATCCAGAGAAATTTGCTAAAGCAATTGTGCAAGCAACTAAAAACTATCAAGATTACGAGCTTATTGCTCACGTTTCAAAAGGACTTGGCGAAGCAATGAAAGGTATCGAGATGGGCACACTTTCAGGTCATGACAGAATGCAAGACCGTAGTCAATAATTTTTCTAAAAAAACTTGCATGATAATGTCGGATTCGATATGATGAAGGCAAATTATTTAATATGTTAATGCGTTGAGAGGAATTAGTAATTATCAATTTCAACTTTAGCGAGCTGATGGTTGGTGAAAATCAGTGTGAAAAGATAATGAATCCATCCTTTGAGTGATATGTGGTCACAAGCATATCCGGTTTAGTCACCGTTATGAGACGTCAAGCCGGAAGACAATTGTCTTCAATCTGGGTGGTATCGCGGGAGTTACTCTCGTCCCTTTGTTTTTTAGGGACGGGAGTTTTTTGTTGAAAATAAATAATTCATAAATTAAGGAGGAAATTTGATGTTAGATATTAAATTATTACGTCAAAATTTTCAAGAGGTAAAGGCAAAATTACAAGCGCGTGGAGAGGATTTATCAGATTTAGATCAATTTGAAACAGTTGACCAAACAAGAAGAGAGTTAATTGCAAAAACAGAAGTACTAAAAGCAAAACGAAATGAAGTATCAAAAGAAATTGCTCAATTAAAAAGAGATAAACAAGATGCCGATGCGATGATTAAAGAAATGCGCGCAGTCGGTGATGAAATAAAAGTGATTGACGATGAATTAAAGGAATTAGATGAAAAACTGGATAAAATCATGTTTTCAATTCCAAATATTCCTCATGAATCAGTTCCAATTGGCGAAACCGAAGATGATAATGTTGTCGCGAGAAAATGGGGAGAAGTCGTCACACCTGAATTTGAACAAAAGCCTCATTGGGAACTTGCGACAGAATTAGACATCTTGGACTTTGAACGGGCAGCCAAAACAACAGGAAGTCGCTTTGTTTTCTATAAAGGCTTAGGTGCTCGTTTAGAGCGTGCGCTACTGAACTTTATGATGGATTTGCATGCTGATGAGCACGGCTACGAAGAAATGCTTCCACCGTACCTTGTCAATCGTACAAGCATGGTTGGCACAGGTCAACTACCTAAATTTGCAGAAGACGCATTTAAAATTGAGGATTGGGAATATTTCTTAGTACCAACAGCAGAAGTACCTGTAACGAACTATTTACGTGATGAAATTTTATCTATCGAGCAATTACCGCAAAAATTCGTTGCCTATAGTGCTTCGTTCCGATCAGAAGCAGGATCAGCTGGCCGTGATACGAGAGGTTTAATTCGCCAACACCAATTTAATAAAGTTGAACTCGTTCAATTTGTTAAACCAGAGGATTCGTATCAAGCGCTTGAAGATCTAACAAATAATGCAGAGAAAGTGCTACAACTATTAGAACTTCCTTATCGCGTAATGAGCATGTGTACCGCTGATTTAGGTTTTACCGCAGCGAAGAAATATGATCTTGAAGTATGGATGCCAAGTAATGATACGTATCGAGAAATCTCATCATGTTCTAACTTTGAATCATTCCAAGCAAGACGTGCTAATATTCGCTTCCGTCGTGAAGACAATGGCAAACCAGAATTTGTTCACACATTAAATGGATCAGGTTTAGCAATTGGACGAACAGTTGCTGCGATTATCGAAAATTATCAAAATGCAGATGGTACAATTACCATTCCAAAAGTATTACAATCGTATATGGGAGGTAAGGAAGTCATAAAATAAACTATACGAATATTAACATTGAATAAATAAGGGAGAAACAATCATGAGGAAAATTAAACTCGGAACAAGTAGGTTAGACGTAAGTGTTATTGGTCTAGGTTGTATGCGGTTGAACGGGATGTCTAATCAAGACGCAAACCGTGTCATTCAAAATGCACTAGACTTAGGGATTAATTTTTTTGATCATGCAGATCTATATGGACAAGGAAAATCTGAAGAAATTTTTGCAGAAGCAATCGATATGAATCCATCAATTCGCGAAAAAATGATCATTCAAACGAAGTGTGGGATTCGTAATGGTTACTATGATTTTTCAAAAGAGCATATTTTAAATTCTGTTGAAGGTAGTTTAAAACGACTAAAAACAGATTATATAGATGTATTTTTATTACACCGCCCGGATGCATTAATGGAACCAGAAGAAATAGCAGAGGCATTCGATGAGCTCTATCAAAGTGGTAAGGTTCGTCACTTTGGCGTCAGTAACCATACGCCTTATCAAATCGAGTTACTTAAAAAACACCTTAACCAGGATTTAATTGCGAATCAACTGCAACTCAGTTTAATGTTCACACCGATGATTGATGCTGGACTGAATATGAATATGGAAGATAAACCAGCTTATAATAGAGATGGTGGTATTTTAGATTATAGTCGACTTCATGATATGACAATTCAACCATGGTCACCATTCCAGTATGGTTTCTTTGAAGGTGTCTTTGTCGATAATGATAAGTTTCCTGAAGTGAATGAAAAACTTCAACACTATGCAGATAAGTATGATGTAACCAAAACAACGATAGCAACTGCTTGGTTATTACGTCATCCAGCAAAAATGCAACCAATTGTAGGTACAATGAACACAGAACGATTAAAAGAAATTGCTAAAGCATCTGATGTAAATCTACTCAGAGAAGAATGGTATGATCTTTATCGCGTTGCAGGTAACCGATTACCTTAATTTAAACTATTCATCAAAAAAATATTGACAAGTATGATTAGAACTGATATTATGAATCTTGTCGTCAGTTCACGGAGGAATACCCAAGCCCGGCTGAAGGGATCGGTCTTGAAAACCGACAGGG
>CAZONN010000169.1:0-3671 GCA_964581235.1 uncultured Amphibacillus sp. | reverse complement strand
AATTACCTGTTGACTAATACATAGGTTTTGTTTTTCTCGACTTGATTTAACGAATATAAAAAAAGCCAGTCTCAATAAAAGTTCTTTTACAAACTTCTCTTTTGATGACTGACTTTCGCTGTTATAATGTGTATTCAATTTTCGCTCTTACTGATTCTAACCTCTAAATCCATTCTACCTCAACTCACCTCTCAAGGGAACAATCACTTCATCCAATACTATTCTCCACTGGCGTTTCATTTCTGGTCCGTACTTTAGTGGTTTAGCGTCAGGGTTTACCTCTTTGTACTTATCAAAGTTTCTGCTGTTGATAATGTCACTGATATTTGGAATTGGGTCATTGCCGATGACATATTGAATCGCTGATAAATGTAATTGATCTTCTTGAACAAACCACGTGTTGGCAAATGCTTTAACCGCTTTGTTCTGTGCTTGAGTGAAAAAATCCCTTTTTATAATGAAAATATCTTCATTCTCGTCAACTTCTTCATTATCAATGGCATTTAAAATAGCGCGATAGACATCCTTAACTATTTCTGATTTCTCTAGTTTTTGGAGTGCTTTTTCGATATCGTCTCGGACATTTTTATTATTTGCTGAGTAAGTTTCTAGTAGTTTATCTATATAAGTCGAGTCGATATCATAAAGCTTGACGGAATTTTCTCCATAAAACTCGATGTCAGAGAAATCAGCTTCTGTCTCATCTTCATCTTGTTCCTCGATTAGCGAACCTTTTACAGTGTTATAAATACCTACAGATTCTTCGATCGTCATCACTTCTTCTTGAAGTTGATATGACTGCTCGACTTCATCATTGTATTCGTTATAAGTGACTAGGGCTTCATAAGAGTTGTTGAGCTCCTGAAAGGCTTGGACAAATTCAATTCTAGTTTCGATGGAATCATGCTCATCAATTTCACTTACATTTGGAGCAACCTCTTGTAACCTCTTATGAGCTGCTTTAAATCGTTTCTTAGATTCAGCGTAAGTTGGATAAACCAAGGTTGATTCTTCTTGATCTTGAGAATATAACTTTGTTGCTTCTTGGACATTGTGTTCCATTGTATGTGGCTTTCTAAAGGTTACGATTAAACCTTTTGTTTTCCCTGGATATGTCCGGTTTGTTCTGGAAAAAGCCTGAATCAAGTTAGCGTATTCTAAATTTCGATCGACAAATAATGTTTGAACTGTTGGAGCGTCAAAACCTGTCAATAAGCGCTCAACTACAATAACAAGATCAACCTGTTTACCAAATTGCTTAAATTCAGCTCTTTTCCGCGCTAGTCGATTATTAATATCTCCGTTATATCGATCCATGCTTTCTAAAGACCAAGCTGTGCCGTAATAGTCATTATAATCTTTGATAATTGCTTGCATTTCTTTTTGATTTGCCGTTGCATTCTCTTCATTTTCTTGTAATGAATAAGTAATTGCAATCCGTGGGAAATCTGGATCTTCAATCGTCCGTCCCGTTCTGATTGGATGATCAGCAAATTCCTTTGCCAGCCAATCTGGATCTTTAGTCATTGCTTTAATCGCATGGTAATAGCGCTTTGCCATATCAATCGAACTCGTTGTTAAGATGGCAGATTTTTGTGGTCGGCCATTTTGGAAATCAAATTTTGTATAAGCATTGTCTGGACGGAATATTTTGCGAATCACTTTTTCAATATGCTCATCTTGCTCAAATGTATCAGGTGAAAGATAAGATTCTTTCTCAATGCCACCCATTTGATCAATAACACGATTGATCTGATCAGCGCTCGCATTCGCATATTTAGCAGCTTGACTTAATTCATCAAAAATTTTGTTTTTTAATGATATCGGCTCGATCGTATCTTCATGTTCAACTTGGAATCCTAAAACAGATCCATCTTCTAATGCGTTTTTGATCGTATAAGTATGCAACACCTTTCCATACTGATCACTTGTTGTACGTGCTAATTCACCTTTTAATTGTTTCTTATTCACATTAAATATTGGCGTTCCTGTAAAGCCAAACCATGTCGAATTCGGGAAAAAATCTTTAATTTTCTCCATTCCCTCTGCACTTAAAGCCCGATGACACTCATCGACGATAAAAACAATATGCTGGCTGACTAATTTTTGGAATCGTTGTGTTCCTTTTTCTGCTTCGACTCTTTCAGCATACTTTAAGGCTGATTCTAACTTTTGCCTTGTTGTGATAATGACTGCATTTGAATTTGCATCAGATAATAAGGTCTCGCTAAGTTCTCTTGCACTACCCGTTCCAATAATTAAACTGTTCGAGACAGCATTACCTGATGATATGCCCGTATTAAATTCAGAAGCAAATTTGGTGAATTCTGATGTCGTTTGACTATCCAAGTCTTTACGATCAATCATCATAATTGTTCGATCGACGCCTGGTTTGCGTGCTAATAGTTTCGTAGACACAAAGCTTGTGAGCGTTTTTCCAGAACCAGTCGCGTGCCAAACATGTCCGGATTCATGTTTCATCGCTGATTCAAACAAAGCCTCAATCGCATGAATTTGATAAGGATGTAAAACCATCAGCGTTTTATTGTCTTGATCTTCACTCACAATTGTATAATGCGCAATTAACCGATGGGCATCTGGAATGTTTAAAACTTGTTTAACAAATTCATAGAGATTCTCTACTTTACGGTTATCAGTCGTTCGCCAACTAAAGAGAAATTTTCGATGCATATCTTTCGGCATTGCATTCGCGAAGTAACGTGTTGTTTGTTCATTTGAGACGACAAACAATTGCAACGTAGAAAAGATATTCCCTCTAAACATGCCTTCTTCTGCATATTTTTTAATTTGATTAAATGCTTGGAAGTACCCATCTTTCGCACTGGCTTGTTTTAATTCAATTTGAACAATCGGTAAACCATTGATTAATAGTGTGACATCAAAGCGACGGTTACGATCATCAATCGTTGATTTCTGTTTGGCAATTTGATGAACCACTTCATAAGTAGAAATCCCACCACCGATATCGTGATTCGAATACAATACGACCGAGATCCGCCCTAATTCGGTATTTTCCCGTTCGATTGTAATTCGAGCAATTCCATTCTCACCCTTGAGCCACCTAGCAGCATCAAAGGGTGTCTTAGTCTTAAGTAAAAGTTCTGTTTTAATTGTCTCAAACTCTTTATCTGTGAGTGGATGTTCGCCAATTTCAGATAAGTTATTTTGAGTAATGATTTTACGCAAGTTATTCCAGAGGTCGGCTTCAGACTTTAAGTCAGGGCGATAATTCCATTGATTATGCCCTTCGCCTAACACTTCAATCAACCGACGTTCCACTTCAGCCTCATTATTGTGTGATAGTTTTGTCATGATTCTCCTCCTCCCTGATTGATTAGATAAACATTTTTTGTAGGAACGCTTTTTTGGTTTGATTTAGTGTTTCTAATTCACGCTGATGAAGGGTGATAGTGTCATCTAGTTTTGCGAAAAGGTTACTAATTTGTTGTTGTTCAGAATAACTAGGGACCATAATTTTCGTTGTTGATAATGCTGGGAATTTTAGGTTCCAAGTATCTGAAGTTAATCCTTGTGAATTCCTCTGAAAAAGGTGTATCATATCATACTTTTTAAAAACGTTTTTGTTTATCCACATTCATTAAAAATACAACTTAAATTTGATTTAAAAATAACATCGTCTATAAAGAACT
>CAZONN010000168.1:2322-3682 GCA_964581235.1 uncultured Amphibacillus sp. | reverse complement strand
AGATGTTCTTTAAGAATACGCTTATTTTCTTCTAAACTTTCTTCATCAAGTTGAAAATAGTAAGTCGGCGTCCATAAATCAGAACCAGTTAAATTCAACGTTTCTATATCTATCTTCCCGGATAAGCCGTAATTAGTGAAGCTGATAATATCACTAGATCTCATGCTCGTATTCATATTATCACCAACAGCAGTTAGTAAAGCATCGATATTAAAGAGTGTGTTAATCGAAACTGCTCGATCAACCATCGCACCAATCAACTGTTGTTGTCTTTTTCCTCGTTCAAGATCACTATCTTTTTTCCGCGTTCTAGCAAAAGCTAAAGCCTCTTCACCATTAAGTAACTGCTCACCAGGTAATAAGTGAATCGCACCTTTAGTGTCATTTGAATCCATTTCTCTAATTTCATATGGAACTTCTACTGTAACGCCATCTAGTGTATCAATAATATCGATAAATGCATCAAAGTTAATTCGAACATAATAATCGATCGGAACCTCTAACAGATTTTCAACTGTTTCAATCGTCGCCTTTGCTCCACCATATGAATGAGCATGGTTAATTTTTGTATACGTATCACGTTCTGGAACATACACATATGAGTCACGCGGAATACTGAGCAATTTAACAGAATTCTGATCTTTATTTAATGTAGCAAGAATAAGTGCATCTGACAGTCCATTAACAGAAGAATCTCTAGCTCCTCCATGGTCAACACCGATAAAAAGTATCGATACATTATCAAATTTAGGATCAACTAAATTATCTCGTAACTCTGAGCCACCGTCACGCCCATCACTTTCATATGAACTGTTAACGACTTCTTGCGCTTTATTTAACACACTAAATCCATATACAAAAACAACTGTTAATAAAATGACTAAAGGTACAACAAGAAAGAAAATGACCTTTTTATTTCGACGTTTCTTCTTCACGTGACGCTCTATGATCCGTGAATTATTATGATTTACTTTTTTCATCTTAATCCCCTTAAAAAATCTAAAATGTCTTAATCTCAATTGTACTATTAAATATCAAAAAGGTAAATTGAATTATTGAGTTAAAGTAAACTTGTAACGATATTGTAATGGTCACAATAGTTAGACGTTTATCTGGCGAGAAAGTTACACAGTCTTGTTAGTCTGCCTATAATCGTGAGCGATATCAATAAAAAGTGATTGTATTAACCGGTTCATTTGTTATAATTAGGAATGTTAACCTCATTAAATCTCTGCAGTTTTCTCCTGGATGCGTGCGATCGCACGTATCCACTGTGCGTTCGCACGCAAACACAAAATTTCGCACGTATCCACTGTGCGTTCGCACGCAAACACAAAAATTTCGCACGCATCAACTGTGC
>CAZONN010000168.1:0-2312 GCA_964581235.1 uncultured Amphibacillus sp. | reverse complement strand
GAATGTTAACCTCATTAAATCTCTGCAGTTTTCTCCTGGATGCGTGCGATCGCCCGCAAACACAAAATTTCGCGCGCATTGACTGTGCGTTCGCACGCAAACACAAAATTTCGCACGTATCCAATGTGCGTTCGCACACAATCCAAATTCAACCAAAAAAATAAAGGAGTGATTTACAAATGAAAATAGTTTTACCTTTAGCAAAAACAGAGTTACATCAACAATTAGAAGTTTTGTTAAAACGCTATCGACAACGTGACAGGATTTACGATGAGATTCAAGATGCTTACGGGAGAGAGCACGCAGGTTATCAAGGGGAAAAGCAGTTAGATTATTATCTCCATCTTGCCAATTTAAAAAATACCTTCAGTTTAGCGGGCCTGCGCTTAAAGTGGGACAAGTATTATTTCCAGATTGATCGGATGATTTTAACGCCATCAGTGTGCATCATCATCGAATCAAAAAATCTCAAAGGCGAAATCACTTTAAATGAGGAAGACCAGCTCATCCAACAAACTCCAGACTACCAAAAAAGTTATGAAAATCCCTACAATCAGGTCAAACTCCAAGAGAAACAACTTCGACACATCCTAAACAATCTAGGCTATTCCAACTTACCAATTCACCCGCTTGTCGTTTTCACTAATAAAAATGCAATTCTCAACTTAGGAGGAAAGCCAGATATGATTGCCCTACATCAACTGACATTCCGAATCGATCATTTGATCCAACACTACTCAAAAATTCAGACAACAAGTGAAATTAATAAGCTAGCTCACACACTATTCAAAAAGCACACCAGAAAATTAGAGAACATTCTTAACCGATACAAACTAAATTCTTACGCACTACAAACAGAGGTGATCTGTCCAAACTGCGAGCGAAGGAAAATGGCGCGTATACACGGCACATGGATTTGCCGTCACTGCAAGCACCAAGATCGACAAGCGCATATTGCTGCACTTAGAGACTACGCCACTTTAATAAACCGATTCATCACAAACAAAGAAGCGCGCCGATTTTTGGAGATAGACTCACGAAATACGATTTATCGATTATTCACCAAATTAAACATTACTAAAATAGGTAATAAAAAAGGAACTCAGTACAACTTAGAAAAATTTCTTCCATAAATTCTGTGAGAACTGGCTATGGCCAGTTCTTTCTTTATGAAGATCATTAAATCTCCGACTGAAACTCCAGATAATATCCAATATATGCGCTAACGAGCATAAACTAAGAATATCGCGCATAACCCACTGATATCGAGCATAAATACGCGAATTAGCGCATAAAACTTAATTATCGCGCATAAATCCACAATTTCGCGCATAACCCAATTTAGCCCACCCAACAAACTCCAAACCTCCATACAATCTCCCCTCAATGCAGTCAGAATTGGCCCTCGCCAATTCTCTCATCTCAAGCCAGTTCCCACAACCCACACCAACAAAAAAAGGGCCCTGACACGCCAAAGCGCATCAGACCCTCCTTAATCCAAGCTCAATCAATCTTACCAACCAAATTGATTTAATTCACTCATCATTCCACCAAGTATTGCATCACCGAACAATGCTAACACGATCCCGATAATTACGAAATGGATGATAACCACATAGATCACATCAAGTCCACCTGGATTTTGCTTTGTTTCCTTGATCGAAAAGATCGAACCGATGCTCGCAAGAAACATTGTTAAAAAGACTGATACTACCAACAAGCTAGCAAACCCATAAGCCTTAAAAATACTTACTAGAAATGCTAAAGTAGCTAAGCCAGCCGGAATAATCATGAAAGTCATAAATCTTGTGAAAACTTCCATGAAATCAATTTCAGACTTCATTAATCGTGAAACCGCAAACAGAACGGCTACGATAATTGCGATAAAGATAATGAATAAAAGAAACGGCAAGACGACTGTATCAAAGAATGGCGGACTTCCAAAGCTACCTAACACATCATTGGCAGCAAGATAAACTGTTAACGGAATAAATAAAGAAAATAAAATTAAAGTAATCAGTCCATTAATTAAATCTGCTTGCTCAGCACCAACCGAAAGACTAGATTTATACGGTGCCTTCAATCCTGTCAAGAAATAATTCCAAAAACTCTGACCAATTTCCTTTGCCTTCTCAACTGTTGGATTCGGCTCAGTCGGCTGCACAGGTTGAACTGGTTGTACAGGCTGCTCCGTATTTACAGGCCCCTGTTGTGTTTCCGCAACATTCACAGGCTCAGCACCCGTAGGCTTTCTCTCCAAATGATCAATTTGCTCCCCACAATTCACACAAAACTTCGCATTCGAATCATTA
>CAZONN010000167.1:0-3699 GCA_964581235.1 uncultured Amphibacillus sp. | reverse complement strand
TTCAACTTGATGAAGAAAGTTTAGAAGAAAATAAGCGTATTCTTAAAGAACATCTAGAATTAACGAGCCCAACTTCAGCTTACTCAATCGAAGACAGTGGCGGTAATTTTTAACAATAAAAGCCTCCGATTTGGAGGCTTTTTTAATTTATATTTTAAAATAGTCAAGCATGGCATCAGCAATTCTTTTTGATGCTTTACCATCACCATACGGATTTCTTGCCTGAGCCATTCGATTGTACTCTTCTTGGTTCGTTAAAAGCTCATTCGCTAAGTTAAAAATGGTATCTTCATTCGTACCTGCGAGTTTTAATGTCCCCGCTTCAATTCCCTCCGGTCTTTCCGTTGTGTCACGCAAAACTAGAACCGGCACGCCTAGCGATGGCGCTTCTTCCTGTACACCACCTGAATCAGTTAAAATCAGATGCGCATGAGCCGCATAGTTGTGAAAATCAATTACACCTAATGGCTCAATCAATTCAATCCGATCAGTATGACCTAAAATCTGATTTGCGAGCTCTTGAACGGTAGGATTTAAATGAACAGGATAGATAATCTGAATATCATCATGCTCCTCTACTAACCGTCTAATCGCCCGAAACATCTGCTCCATATTTTCACCAAGATTTTCTCTTCGGTGTGCCGTTAGTAAAACTAACCGTTTATCTCCTAGTGCGTCTAAAATTGGATTTGAGTATGTATCAGAGACAGTCGTCTTTAATGCATCAATCGCCGTATTTCCAGTTACATAAATATGCTCTATCGCCCTATTTTCATTCAATAAATTCTGCTTAGACTTTTCCGTTGGAGCAAAATGAATATCAGCGATAACACTTGTTAATTGGCGATTTAGCTCTTCTGGAAACGGTGAATATTTATTCCACGTACGAAGCCCAGCTTCAACATGTCCAACAACAACTTGATTGTAGTAGCCTGCAAGTGAGGCTGCAAATGTTGTCGTCGTATCCCCATGTACAAGCACTATGTCTGGATTTGTTTCTTTCATAACCTCGTCGATACCTTCTAAAGCACGCGTCGTAATTTCAGCTAAAGTTTGTTTTTGTTTCATAATATTTAAATCATAATCAGGTGTAATCTTAAAAACATCTAGCACTTGATCAAGCATTTCCCTATGTTGCGCAGTTACCGTCACATTTAATTCAAATTCATTTGATCGTTGTTTTAACTCATGAACAAGTGGCGCCATTTTAATTGCCTCTGGCCTTGTCCCAAACACAACCATCACTTTAATTTTTTTCATTTAAAAATCACCCCTTGTTTTAATGGGTTTAATAATGATATTTCCATTGACTAATTATATCAGATGATTAGCCAAAACAAAAAAACAAACGCCAGATACGAAGTAATTGTTTTCGCGATTGACGTTTGTTAATTAATATTTTTTAAGGATAATTCTAAAGATAAAATCAAATGATAATTTTTGCTCACATTACTTATTAGTTATCTTTAATTTTACTGACTAAATCAATCAACATCTTTTTAACATCTTCACCAATTTCTTTGTTTTGCAAAGCAAACTCAATTGTCGTTTGAACAAAACCTAGCTGTTCTCCAACGTCATAACGTCGACCTTCAAAGTCATAGGCATAAACACGTTGAATTTCATTTAGCATTTGAATTGCATCTGTAAGTTGAATTTCTCCACCAGCACCAATTTCATGACGCTCTAGAAATCTAAATATTTCTGGCGTGAAAATATAACGTCCCATAATCGCTAAGTTTGAAGAAACTGTACCACGTGGTGGCTTTTCGATAAAATGATCAACTTGGTATAGCCTACCATCTCTTTTACTTGGATCAACAATACCATAACGCTCTGTCTCTTCTTCTGGAACCTGTTGAACACCAATAATTGATGATTGTTTTTGATCAAATTGATCAATTAATTGTTTAAGGCACGGAACGTCATTTTGAACAATGTCATCACCTAAGAGAACAGCAAAAGGTTCATCACCTATAAACTTACGCGCACACCATACAGCATGGCCGAGTCCTTTTGGCTCTTTTTGCCGAATATAATGTATATCCGCTAAGTTTGTAGATTGCTCAACCTTATGTAATAAGTCTAATTTGTTTCCTAATCTTAGGTTTTGTTCAAGTTCTGGCGCTAAATCAAAATGATCCTCAATTGCACGTTTACCTTTACCTGTTACGATGATAATATCTTCGATCCCAGAAGCAACCGCTTCTTCGACAATATATTGAATCGTTGGCTTATCAACAATTGGCAACATTTCTTTTGGCATCGCTTTTGTTACAGGTAAAAAGCGAGTTCCAAGTCCAGCTGCTGGAATGATTGCTTTTTTTACTTTTGCCATTATTAGATCTGCTCCTTTAGATTTGCGTTACTAGTATTTGCTTCATTGCGTGTACTTAATCTATACGTATTTGTTAGTATTTTCTAAAGATAATTCTAAAGATAAATTCAAAAACTTTTAATATTCGCTTCCAACGAAATGGTTGTTTGATTAAACGATATAACCACTCTAAGTTAAGCTTAATCCAGATATCTGGCGCTCTTTTTACTTCACCTGCAGCAACATCAAAGCTTCCGCCAACACCCATAAAAACTCCTTTTGAAAAGGATTCAATATTGTTAGCAATCCATTGCTCTTGTCTCGGCATACCAAGCGCAACAAAGATAAAGTCTGGATTGGTCCCTTTGACTCGATTAACAACTTCCTGATCATTTAGATCAAAGAAACCATGATGGTGACCAGCAACGATTAAATCAGGAAATTTCACTTTTAGTTGCTCGACAGCTTTCAGATTGACCGCTTCACTTGCACCAAGAAAGTAACAACTTTTCCTAGCACTTGATGCATAATCAATCATCGACATCATGAGCTCAAAACCAGGAATCCTTTCTTGTAACGGTTGCTTCAGCCATTTAGAAGCTATAATAACTCCAATTCCATCAGCAATCACATAATCTGCACTCAAAACACTTTTTTTATAATCATCATTATTGCGCGTTGCCATTACAATTTCAGGATTTGCGGTGACGATAAAACCTTTCGTCATTTCTGGATCCGATAATTCATCAATTAGATCTTGCTTTGTGAGATTATTAAAAGGAATTCCCATGATATTTACAACCTTAGACATAATCCTCACCATCCAAACCCAACTTTATTGATTTAACATTTTATCACGATATGCCTCGCGTTGTACTTTGTTCATTTTTTTATATTTTTTTAAAAATATCTCGTAATTTTTAGCAACCTCTTCAGTTGTTCCATATTCCTTCACTTTTCCATATTCTAACCATAGCACTTTATCACAAAACTCTTTCACTTGCCCTAATGAATGACTAACAAAAATCATTGTTTTGCCACGCTCTTTAAATTCTTGCATCTTAGCAAGGCTTTTTTCAGCAAAAGCCCTATCTCCAACCGAAAGAGCCTCGTCAATAATTAGTATATCAGGATCAATCGTTACAGAAATAGCAAAACCTAACCGTGATCTCATTCCACTCGAATAAGATTTTACTGGTTGATCAATAAACTCTTCTAATTCTGCAAACTCAATGATGCTCTCTTCCATACTTTCAATTTCAGCTTTAGTAAAACCTAACATTAAACACTTTAGTTCAATATTCTGTCTGCCTGTTAGATCCCCTTTTAATCCAGAAGCTACAGCAATCAAAGCGGCTTCACCTTTAACAATAACTTCTCCA
>CAZONN010000166.1:0-3702 GCA_964581235.1 uncultured Amphibacillus sp. | reverse complement strand
AAGGCAACAAAGCCACCGACTGGACTCCGGCACCAGAGGATATGGCCACTCAATCGCAGATCACACAGTTATCAAACAACATCAATGCCCGTGTCGAAAAAGGCGATGTCATCAACCAGATTAATATATCCACTGAAGATATTTTAATCAGTGGTAAAAAACTTATCTTAGACGGTGACACAACCGTTACAGGTACGTTTAGAGTTGCTAATGCAAATATTATATCAGTAGATGCCGGTAAGATGACGACAGGTACTTTAGATGCTGGACAGGTTAATATTATTAATTTGAATGCGAGTAATATTGTATCTGGAACGATCGATACTAATTTACTTACAGTTCGTGGCGGAAGTGCAATTGACTATACAATGATTGACGGATCATACCTTGAATCACGCGGTCGATTTAGTAGAACGTGGAGAGGTCTTACTGAAACCCACGATATTAAAATGCGATTTGAAAATGGTTATTTGCGAGCGAGAAACGACTCTAAGAATCACTCTCTGTATTTTACCGATTTTGGGATATCAACTTATGTCGATGGTGACGGAGGTGGGCTAGCTTCTGGAACATTGGCATTTAGAGAGCTTGAATATGGGAATTCGGAAGGAGTAACACTACACTCTACTTTTGGTGCGGTCGCTTTAAAATCCGAAGAAAACCGCGTCGTAATAGATTCAGGTTTCTCAGCGAGTATCGAATCTAGAGAGGCATCTGTCTATCTAAGACCTATGCAAACAATTAGACCTGGAGCAAACGAATTTAGGTTATGGGTCAAAGAAACGAATGATGCATCTTTAGCAGATGGTGTTTTATCATATGGTAGTCAAAATGTGACTGATCACGCATCGGGATTACGGTTTCAAAAAACCACGGTGGGCGATCCCATCGTGTGGGTAACTGACGGGAATGGCAATATCGGGACAGGAACACTTGATGCTGATGTTGTTTGTGCAAATAATTTTACAACCAGAGGTGGAGCATACTCTGTCTATTTTAACGGCCGAGGTGGAGGTACTTTAAATAGCGGAGAATACTTGAGTGCAGGTGGCATTAAAACGAACGCAAGTGATTTCTTTTTAGGTGTGCCAGCTGGAACTGACGGAAAGTTAAGGGTAACAAACGGTAACGGCTACAACAGCGGTAACGGTATAGGTTACAGACCGATTGTTGCCAGTGCCTTTGAAAACGGATCAAGTATCACGTATAAAACAAATATCAAACCACTATCTGTAAGCGCGTTAAATATCATAAACGAATTATCTATCGTTGAATATAATTTAATTGACGATGTTGAGAACGGTAGACTAGACAATCGACAAGTCGGATTAATATCTGAGCATAGCTTGTCGGTGGCAAATAGCGACGGCATGGCAATAGATTTATATAAGCTAACAAGTTATAACACGAAGGCTATCCAAGAATTAGATACTAAATTAAATCTAACGCAGGAAGAATTAATCTTAAAAGTTGCTCAGCTTGAACAAAGAGTAAATGAATTGGAGAGTGTAGCATGATGAAATTAGAAATTAGAAATATTGATATTAGTCGCGTAATTAGTTTTTTAGAAAAGGAAGATTTTAAAGGTTTAAAAAGTATTATGCGGTCAAAAGTTACGAATTTTTTAAACGAGGAACTAGAAAATGTTGTTACGGGTGAAAAAACCATTCGTGAAGATTTAAAAGATGACAAAGAAAAACTTCAAGAAGAATTAAAAGCCTACTTTGAACAAACGGTAACCGTCGAAGGTGGGAACTTTCTAAAACCACTGAATATCATCAAGGAGCATATCAAAGAATTAACAAGTGAAGAGTGTGAGCGATCATTTAAAGATGAATCTGCTTACGCTCTTTCCGTTTTGTATGACGCATTTAATTTGGGGGGTGAGGATAATGAGAGTGACGATCACAGGAATTAATTTTAAGTATGATAATGGGTATGGTGAGGAGTGCACAGGTGTTGAATTGCGGTTTATTGCATCGGGTTTTAAGTTTACGAATAACAATCCAGTCGAGATCACTAAAGAACAGTATGAGCAAAACAAGTCCAACACTGATGGGTTACGCGGTTTGATTGTTGATAAAAAGATTGATGAAGCCAATCAGTATGTTGAAGATTTGGAAGCGTATAGGGATTCTCTAAATTAAAGCAGGACTTTTGCCCCTTCTTGTCGAATAATAGAATTAAGGAGGGGTTCATGTGAAAGATATTTTGTTTTTAGCGCTATCTAGTTTGATTTCTTCAGGTGTAATTGGTTTGATATTTAGGTCCGCACTTCTTAATAAGTTTGAAAAGCGACTCGCGGATCATAATCAAGAATTAAGCAAGAAGTTACAGAAATATTCTCTTTATGAACAAGAAAAACATGAAGTTTATAGAACTTATTATAAAATTCTAATGAAATCACAATCATCGGCAAGAATAGTAATTGATGAAAATAAAGGAAGGGGTAGTGATATTGTTTTGATGGAAAATGATTTAATTAAACTAAATGATTATATGTATAGTAACGCTTTGTATTTTTCCGATGATATTTCTAAAAGTGCCGACGATATATTAGAATTGATAAAAGATGTCGTTATTAAAAAAGCAAAGTTAAATAACCATGAAATAGAATCTAAAAACATAAAAGGGACTATAGATGAAATAAGTAAAAAAATTATTGAAATAAGTGAAAAGGTTGAAAATATAAGAATGCAATTGAGAGATGAGTTAACAAATTAATTATTTAAACGCTCCTAGTTGAGCGTATTTTTTATGTCAAAAAACAAGAGGAGGATAAAAACATGCTAAAACATTTTGAATACGAACATTTACCCCAACACTTACAAGAAGTCAGTAAGCCGACTTGAAGCAAAAGATTGTTTTGTTCGTGCTAAATTAGACTAAATAAAAAGAGCCATTAGTTTGGCTCTTTTACTAATTCAAGAACGTCTGTAATCTCACATTCTAGGACATCACATATTTTAGCCAAATTATCTAGTGGAAGTCTGATAGTTTGATTTCTGGCCATTTCATTTACTGATGGTTGCCTAATACCAGTGAGACGAGAAAGTTCATGTTGTGACATACCTTTCTGCGCTAGCAACTTATCTAATTTTAAAATTACTTTCATACAATCATCCTTTTTCACTTGATACGTTTAAAGTATCATGTTATGATATAATTATCAATACGTTAAACGTATTAAATTAATCGAAAAGGGTGATTTCATGTTGCTATCAGAAGTTTGGGAACTGTACAAGACCGATAAGCAGTTAGAAGGTTACTCACCACACACGCTGAAAAGTTATCAGCTACAGCATGATTTGTTTACTCGACACCAGGGCGATATCCCTATTGCAGGTGTTACTTATCAGATGATTAAATCGTACCTTGCTGAAGCAGCTAAGACTTTAAAGCCGGCATCAATATCATTTAGGATGAAGTATTTCCGCTCATTGTGGCGCTATGCGATTGACGAGGGACTGATAAGAGAAAACCCGGCATCGAGATTAAGGGATCCGAAGCTACCAAAGCGCATACCAAAAGACATGGATCCAGAGCAAATTGAGATGTTGCGGATGGCTTGTGAGTCCCCGTTAGAAAATGCATTACTTGAAACTTTTTTCGCAAGTGGCTGTCGAATAGGTGAAATCTACTCAGCCAATCGAAACATAGTTGATTGGACTAATCGGACCATGACGATCATTGGGAAGGGTG
>CAZONN010000165.1:0-3709 GCA_964581235.1 uncultured Amphibacillus sp. | reverse complement strand
GGTAACCAAATCCACCAACGGTACTCAAGTGTTTGCGGGTTTCTCGCATAACTAAGTAATGTACCTAAACTAGGTGTTGACTCAGGGAAACCAAATCCTAAAAAGGATAGACCTGACTCTAAACCAATGTTTGCGGCTAAGTTCAATGTCATTGAAACAATAATAATTGAACTTAAATTCGGTAAAACTTGACTAAACATGATCTTCCAGTTTGGTGTACCTAGCGTTTTAGATGCTTGAGCATAATCAAGTTCACGCTCTTGCAATGCCTTTGAACGAATTAAACGGGCAATTCCCATCCATAAAAAGGCGGTCATAATTAATGAAAAAGCTAATGTACTATAGTTTGGTACAATCGAGACAAACACGATGACAATCATTAAAAACGGTAAGATTTGAAAGAAATCAAGTACACGCATCATTACGTTATCAACGTTTCCACCAAAATAACCTGCAACCAAACCAAATGTAATACCAATCACACCCGTTAAGAAAGTCACAATAAAGCCAATCCATAACGAGTTTCTTGTCCCGATGATCAATTGACCAAAGACATCACGGCCACCATAATCGGTTCCTAACCAAAATTCACCACTCGGTGGTTCATGAATCGAAAACAAATCAACTTTGACAATTTCTTTTAAGTCCAAAAGTCCTGAGATGGTAAATACAGTCACTGTAATTCCAACAAAGAAAATCAGTGAAAATAAAGCCAATTTATCACGAGTGATTTCTCGCCAAAGAATATTCAAACCACTTTGATCTCTGTGGGCTCTCTTCTGTTCTTTTATATCTAAATTTATTGCTTCAACTTTTGTTTCATCCACTTGAACTCGCTCCTTTCCCGATTACTTAATTCGAATTCTTGGGTCAACTAAACTTAGGATAATATCTGATAATAAAGCACCTAAGATCGATGCGATACCGAATAGTAAAACGACTGATATGACGACACTCGAGTCACGGCCGGTAATTGCCTCCATAAACAGAAGCCCCATGCCTGGATAACTATATATCGTTTCAATAAAGACGGTACCACCAATTAACCCGGTAATCTCAAATCCGAAGAAGGCTGCGATCGGAAGTAGTGAGTTTCTAAGCACGTGACGATTGTAAACGCGAGACTCTGAAGCCCCTTTTGCGCGTGCTGTTAAGATAAAGTCCTTTTGCTTCGTATCAATGATCTCATTACGTAAATACTGAACGGTACTAACCGTTGTAATCAGGGCCATCGATAAGGACGGTAACATTAAGTGGTGGGCACGGCTTAAGAAGTGCTCCAACGTTCCAGGTGTTAAACCGGCTTGCACACTCGAACCGGTTGGGAACCAGCCGAACTTAAAGCCAAATATCCATAACATCACAAGTGCAAAGATAAATAGCGGTGTCGCGAAGCCGACATACGTATAGCCCGTAATCATTTGATCACGAAGTGTATCGTTATAACGCCCACTTGTAATTCCTAATGGAATTGCGATCAAATACGTAAAGACCAAGGTCGTTAAAGATAACCAAACGGTATTATTCAGACGTTGACCGATTAATTCAGTCACATCCATTTTAAATCGGAATGATTGACCTAAATTACCACGAAGGGCGTTTGAGACCCAATCGATATATTGAATGTGCCAAGGATCATTTAAACCAAGGCGCTCTCTTTGTTCGGCAATTGTTGCAGGGTCTAAGTTTGGATCAACTAGACCAGTTAACGCATCACCTGGCATCAATTTAGCCATTAAAAAGACTAACATACTAAGTAAGATTATTTGTGGCAACGTTGTGATTAAACGTCTAACAATAAATTTCCACATCGCCAATCACCCTCTTCCTGGCAAAGCAACGAGATGTGTATCTGAGTATTGACGCAATGGGTGAGCTAAGCCCTTTTCATCGAAATATCGATCGTAGTCTTGATCATACTCTTTTTGAACGGCTTGTCTAAATTCCTTCTGCTTTGCTCGATTATTTGGATTAATATCAGGAATAGCTGCAACTAAGCGTTTCGTGTAAATATGTTGTGGATCGGCGAATATTTCTTCTGTATTGCCTTCTTCCACAAAACGCCCTTTATACATAATGCCAATCCGATCACTCATATGTTTAACAATACCTAAATCATGGCTAATAAACAGATAAGTTAAATTTAATTCTTTTTGGATATCTTTCATAAAGTTCAATACTTGTGCTTGTACTGACACATCAAGTGCAGATACGGGCTCATCAGCAATAATCAATTTAGGCTTCAGTGCAATCGCTCGGGCAATTCCGATTCGTTGACGTTGACCACCTGAGAATTGGTGTGGGTATTTATAAATACTTTCTTCAGAAAGTCCCACTTTTTCTAATAAACCTGCAACTTCTAGGAGTTCTTCTTTCCTAGTCATCTTTTCATAGTTTCTTAATGGTTCAGCAACGATATCAAGCACTCGTTTTTTCGGGTTCAATGATGAATAAGGATCTTGGAAAATCATTTGAATGTCTCTTCTGAAATCTAGCTTTTTATTCGCCTTATCATAGAGATCAGTTCCTTGGAAAATCACTTGACCTGATGTGATGTCGTTTAGCCCAATAATCGCTCGACCGGTCGTAGTCTTACCAGAGCCCGACTCACCAACGAGACCATAAGTTTGCCCCGCTTCAATCTGGAATGAAACCCCATCAACCGCCCGAACAGCATCAATCTTTCGATTTAAGATACCACCTCGGATTGGGAAATGAACATTTAAATCTTTTATCTCAAGAAAGGTCATTGTTGTTCGACCTCCTCTTTATCTGGAAAATGAAAATGTTTGTAACATGTGCAACGAACAAAATGTCCTGGCTCAATCTCATTGAGTTCCGGGTGTTTGTCGTGAACTGAGTCGTCAATCCAAGGGATACGATCTTTAAAGCGACAACCTGTGCGCGGTAAATTCGCTAATGAAGGAACGATCCCTTGAATCACATGTAATTTTTCTTGTTTTGTTGATTCTGTTGAATTTGGCACTGAGTTTAACAGTGAGCGAGTATATGGATGTTTAGGTTGTTCAAATAGAGTTGTAACATCAGCTATTTCAACAATCTCTCCTGCATACATAACAGCTACACGGTCAGCCATCTCCGCCACAACACCTAAATCGTGAGTGATTAAGATAATTCCCGCATCCATGTTTTCTTTTAGATCACGAATCAGATCTAAAATTTGTGCTTGGATTGTTACATCTAAAGCCGTTGTTGGTTCATCAGCAATTAACAACTCCGGATCGTTGGATATCGCGATCGCAATCATGACACGCTGACGCATTCCACCAGATAATTCATGTGGATGCTGGTCAATCACAAAGTCTGGTCGAGGAATCCCAACCTGATTTAGTAAATTGATTACTTTGTCATTCAGCACTTTTTTCGATAATTTACGATCGTGTAACATCAGTGCCTCTCCAATTTGTTCCCCAATTGTCATTAATGGATTTAAGGCCGTTAATGGGTCTTGAAAAATCATCGCCATATCTTTACCCCGTACTTGAGTCAAGCGTGAAGCTGACATATCAATGACATTTTCATCTTTAAATAAGATTTCTCCTTCGGTTTTCGCGCGATTATGCAGGCGCATAATTGAAAAAGCTAACGCACTTTTCCCTGACCCTGACTCTCCAACGATAGCTAAGACCTCGTTCTTTTTAACATTCAATGAGACGTTGTCAACTGCCGCATAATAATCATCGCGAAT
>CAZONN010000164.1:0-3721 GCA_964581235.1 uncultured Amphibacillus sp. | reverse complement strand
AGTGCCATTGCAGCTTTCATCGCATAGTTGATCACTTCTTCATTCAATTGTGGTAGTACTCCCGGATATGCTAAGTCAATCGGGTTAACATTTTCGTTTGGTTTTGCACCGAAATGATTCGGGCTTGGACTAAAAATCTTTGAGTTCGTTTTTAATTCAACGTGAACCTCTAGACCAATAATCGTTTCAAAATTCATTTACTTCGCACCTCCCAAGTTTGGGCGTTTCGTATGGAAATCAGTCGCTTGCTCAAACGCATAAGCCGCTCTGAAAACTGTTTCTTCTGCAAAATGCTTGCCGATAATTTGTAAGCCAAATGGTAAGCCTGTTTCTGCTGAAAAACCAGATGGAATTGAAATTGCCGGTACTCCAGCTAAGTTAACTGGGATTGTTAATAAGTCATTAGCATACATCGTCAGTGAATCATCGATTTGTTCACCAATTTTGAATGCTGTTGTTGGTGTAGTTGGTCCAATCACAACATCATATTTTTCGAAAAGTTGATCAAAGTCTTCCTTAATTAATCGGCGGGCTTGCTGTGCTTTATGGTAATATTCGTCGTAATAGCCTGCACTTTGAGTCAGTGTTCCGAACATAATTCGGCGTTTGACTTCTGCACCAAAACCTTCGCTACGTGACTTTTTGAATAAATCAATCATGTCTGTCGCATTTTCTGAACGGTGACCATAGCGGATCCCATCAAAGCGCGCCAAGTTAGCAGATGCTTCACCTGATGAAATAACATAATAAGCTGCAACCGCATATTTAAGATGTGGTAACTCAACTTCTTCCCATGTTGCACCAAGATCTTCATACACTTTTAATGCGTCCATAACCGATTGTTTCACTTCTTCGCTAACACCTTCAGCTAAGAACTCTTTTGGTACAGCAATTTTTAGACCTTTAACGCCATTCTTCAATGTGTCTTGATAGTTTGGTACATCGACAGCTACAGTCGTTTGATCCATCGGGTCTTGTCCAGCGATTGCTTGCAATAGATGAGCATTATCTTCAACTGTTTTAGTAATTGTACCAACTTGATCAAGTGACGAGGCAAAAGCAATCACGCCAAAACGTGAAACTAAGCCATAAGTTGGTTTCATGCCAACAACACCACAATATGATGATGGACCACGAATTGAACCACCAGTGTCAGATCCTAGTGAGAAGAAAACTTCACGACCTGCAACAGCTGCAGCCGATCCGCCACTTGAGCCACCCGGAACGTAGTCAACATTCCACGGGTTATGAGTTGTTGAAAAGGCTGAATTCTCTGTTGAAGAACCCATTGCAAATTCGTCCATATTTAATTTCCCGATCATCACTGTTTTGGCGTCTTTTAGTTTTTCAACAACCGTTGCGTCATACAGTGGATCGTCAAAGTTACTGAGCATTTTACTTGCGCCAGTTGTTTTTAAGCCTTTAGTCACCACGTTGTCTTTAATCCCTACTGGAATACCAAACAGTGGGTTGTTTGTTTGATTGGTCTCTTGATCAAGTTGTTTCGCCTGTGCTAAAGCTGCCTCTTTATTTAAGGTAATAAATGATTTCAGCTCGTCTTCCACACGGTCAATTTGATCATAAGAAGCTTCTACCAAATCAGTTACAGTCAACTCTTTGTTATGTAACTTCTCTTGGATTTCTTTTAATGTATAATCAAAAATCGACATAATTTAATCGACCTCCTATTCTAATATTGATGGAACTTGGAATTGGTTATCTTTATGAACAGCTGTATTTTTAAATGCTTCTTCTTGAGTAATCCACTGACGCGGTTCATCTTTTCGAGTAACATTCGTATGCTCATGAACTTGATACAACGGCTCAATACCTTCTGCATCTAACTCTTTCAACACATCTGCGTAGCCTAACATTTCACTTAACTGTTGTACTAACACTTCTGTCTCTTCATCATTGATGTCTAAACGTGCGACATCGGCAATTTTTTTCACTTGTTCTTTTGTGACTTTTACCATTTCCTTCACCTCCACAAGATTTAACGTTTTTTCCTATCTAAGATCATAGCAAACAACAAGTCTGTTGTGCAACTATTCAATTGTTATTTCCTGAAAAATATAACGATTTTATTTCAAAATAACCGATCTATTCGACTATCTTTGATAAACATGTACGAACGCCTCTTCAGCGTCAGCTTCTCTAATGATTAAACTCTCTTGCCTTTGATTTGATCTAATATCGATCTCAAGATCAAAGTGTGTTTGAAAACTATCCATCATTAAGCCATACACATATTGGGTGAAGCCGACGACTTCAGCTTGACCATTAAACTCAATTGGAATCTCTAAAATCAAGCGCTGGATTTCCCCATTTTGATAAAAGCCTTCACCAATCACACCAACAAAGTTAGGGAAAAATTCAGCAACACCTGATTTAAATTCGTCAATTGTTGATGACAGGTTAGGATCTAGTGTGCGTGCTTCACTTGATGGAAACAGTACATAAGACTCATCAACCGTATCCCAATTTCCAACCGTTTGACTGCCACCCTGGACCAACTTTTTCACAACTATATTACCTGGTACGAGACCATCACTCGGTGCTTCACGATAAAGCACCACTAAAATCGGAACTTCCTGCAAACCATCTTTTCCTCTCAATCGACCGACAACTTCTTCCGCGATTGCTGTCGCTTCATCTAACATATCATCGTAGCTAATATCTTCATAGTAGGAAGGCCCACCAATTTCAGTTTGAAACCGATAAACAGACTTCATCGCAATTCCAAGTGAGATACCTGCCAATTGAACAACGTTATCCTCAGTTCTGACCAGATAATTTTGCTCTAAAATATGTGACAAATATTTCGGGTTTGCCCGTTCGATTTCAATCATTTCTTCAGTCGTTGCATCTTCATCGATATCAGCCGATGGATTTAAGCCCTGTTCTGTTGACTCTGACTCTCGTTCTAACCAGCGAAACAGTTCAGAATAACCAATTTGTTGGCCTTCTTGAAACACATACTTATCTGGATCAAATACCGATGTCGAGTGACGACGCAAATCATTTTCTAGCGCTGTGATATCCAGTCGATTGGCTACCTGATTCGTCGTTACACCTCTTGTTTGACTTAAACGATAAGGCAAGAGCACCTGATACTCAGATTCAGAAACACTATAATTCGGAATGATCGCTGTTTCCTGACCGATATCATTTGATAATGTATCATCAATCACTTCATCTTGATTCGTGAAATCAGGCGCACAACCAGCTAGAATCAGCACCATTAAAACAATCAGTAATCTCCACGTATGCTTCATAGTCTCACCCCTTATCATTCGATCGCCTCGATAAACTGTGCTTCAGTCCAAATCTCAACACCCAACTGCTCTGCACGAGTAAACTTCGACCCCGCATCCACACCAGCAATTAATAAATCAGTCTTCTTACTGACACTGCCAGTCACTTTCCCACCAAGTGCCTCAATTTTTTCCTTCGCATCATTTCTCGTTAATTGTTCAAGCTTCCCCGTTAAAACAATTGTTTTTTCGTGAAAAATTGCCTCGCTACTGATGGCGGTTGGCTTGGCGCCTAAGTAGGTCGTATTGATTCCCAGGCTATTCAACTGTTCAATCATTTCTAGCACATCTTCATTGGCAAAGAATCGGGAAATTGAGTCAGCCATTTTTTCACCAATTTCATCAACTGCAAGCAATTCTTCAACACTTGCTTGCTTTAGTTGATCAATCGTTTCAAAGGCAAC
>CAZONN010000163.1:0-3750 GCA_964581235.1 uncultured Amphibacillus sp. | reverse complement strand
AACAGCAGTGATTGGGTATCCACGGGTAGGGGCTTTGCGAGAATTAAAATATGCAACAGAGCAATATTTTAGAAACGAGCTTACAGAAACTGAGCTCGAAACAACAGCCAGACAGTTAAAGGAAAGACATTGGCATCAACAGAAAGAAAGTGGAATAGATTTCATTTCATCAAATGACTTTTCGTTGTATGACAATGTCCTTGATACCGCAGTCTTATTAAACGTGATTCCAAAAAGGTATCAGCAATTAAAATTAACTCCAATTGACCAATACTTTGCTATGGCTCGAGGCTATCAAGGAGACCAGGGTGATGTGAAAGCATTAGCTATGAAGAAATGGTTTAATACGAACTATCATTACATTGTCCCAGAAATTGACGATGATACCGAATTGGCGTTAGTTGGTGATAAACCCTTCCAAGAATTTTTAGAAGCCAAGAATGCTGGACTAATCACTAAACCTGTCATTATTGGTCCGTTTACATTTTTAAAACTAGCGAAATACACGGGAGAAAAACAAGCGACTGATTTCATTAACGAGATAGCCAAAGCCTATGTCGAGATACTAGAAAAATTCAATAATTTAGGAGCAAAGTGGATTCAATTTGATGAACCTTCTCTTGTAATCGATTTATCTTTGGAAGATCAAACTTTGTTTAAACAACTTTACACCAACATTCTAGCTCAAAAAGACTCTGTCAAAGTCCTTCTGCAAACATACTTTGGCGATATACGTGATATTTATCAAACGGTAATTGACTTACCTTTCGACGGCGTAGGTCTTGATTTTGTTGAAGGAAAAGAAAGTTTGAAATTGATAACTGAGTTTGGTTTTCCGAGTGACAAAATCTTGTTTGCTGGCTTGATTAATGGTAAAAATATTTGGCGTAATCAGTATGATCAAACAGCATCATTAATCGATCAGTTAAAAGTGAATCGGGAGTCAATCGTTCTCAATACATCGTGTTCATTACTGCATGTCCCATATACTTTGGATAATGAACATCAACTTCCTGATACAGAAAAACGTCATTTAGCTTTTGCTGAAGAGAAGTTAGTTGAATTATCAGAATTGGCTGAAATTTTAAATTCAAAAAATTATCAAGATAACTTAGTATTCCAAACAAGAAAGTCTACATTTGATAATCGCGATCACTTTGAAAATCCAGCTGTACAAGATAAAGTGAAATCACTCACTGAGCAAGATTATCAAAGACATCCTGAATTTTCTGAACGGGAACGTTTGCAACGAGAAAAATTCAATCTACCACCATTACCTACGACAACAATTGGTTCTTTTCCACAAACAATTGATGTAAAAGAGAATCGGGCTCGATTTAAAAATGGTGAGATCTCTTTTGAACAATATACAGCGTTTAATAAACAAAAAGTTGCTGAATGCATCGCTTTACAAGAAGAGGTTGGATTAGATGTTTTAGTACATGGCGAGTTTGAAAGAAATGATATGGTTGAATATTTCGGTGAACATCTTGAGGGCTTTATCTTTACTCAAAACGCTTGGGTACAGTCTTATGGAACAAGATGCGTGAAACCGCCAATTATCTGGGGTGATGTGAGTCGAACGAGTCCGATCACGGTTGAATACTCTACTTATGCTCAATCAGTGACGACTAAACCAGTAAAAGGGATGTTAACAGGGCCCATCACGATTCTAAATTGGTCGTTCCCAAGAGAAGATATCTCGCTAAAAGATTGTGTTTTACAAATTGCTTTGGCTATCAGAAAAGAAGTACTCGACCTTGAAAAAGAAGGGATTCGCCATATACAAGTAGATGAAGCAGCTCTAAGAGAAAAATTACCACTGAGAAAAACTGATTGGTATACTGAATATCTCGATTGGGCAATACCTGCATTTCGACTTGTGCATAGTGGCGTTAGACCTGAAACGCAGATTCATACACACATGTGCTACAGTGAATTTTCAGATATTATTACTAATATTGATCAAATGGACGCCGATGTCATCACTTTTGAAGCTTCTCGATCAGACTTATCAATTGTCGATGTCTTACGAGAAAGTAACTTTAAAACACAAGTTGGTCCAGGTGTTTATGACATTCACTCACCAAGAATTCCAAGTGTATCTGAAATTAAAGCTGTCATCACTCACGTTATAGAGAAGATGCCATGGCAAAAAGTTTGGGTCAATCCAGATTGTGGATTAAAGACAAGAGGGAATAAAGAAGTGAAGGAAAGTCTCAGAAATATGGTTGAAGCAGCCCATCAAGTTAAACAGGAATTATTTAAATGAAAACCTTAGAGTTATTTGATTCAAAAAAAGTCTTGTCTTTTGAAATCTTCCCACCGAGACAGCCGGGATCGATTGAAATGATTTATGATACAGTTGAGCAATTAAAGGAGTTAAACCCAGATTTTATTAGTGTCACATTTGGAGCAGTTGGTCAAGGCACACGATCAAAAACAGTTGAAATTGCATCGAAGATAAAGAATCACTATGGAATTGAAAGTGTCGCGCATCTCCCAAGTATTAATTTAACAAAACCAGAAGCATTAAATTTAATACGTGAATTTGAAGAGCACGGGATAAAAAATATACTAGCTCTTCGTGGAGATATCAGCCCTAATGTGGCGCCTAAAAATGAATTTAACTATGCTAGTGACCTCATTTCATTTATTAAAGAACATGGTGATTTTAATATTATCGGTGCTTGTTACCCAGAAGGTCACATTGAATCTGATAGTATTGTCAAAGATATTCTCTATTTAAAGAAGAAAGTCGATGCAGGCGCAGATCATTTAATCACTCAATTATTCTTTGATAATGATTATTTCTATTCATTTCAAGAACATGCTGCAATCGCAGGCATAAATGTCCCTATTCAAGCTGGAATTATGCCCGTTGTTAATAAAAGACAAATAGAACGTATGGTTGATTTATGTGGTGTAAAACTTCCGAAAAAGTTCTTGACGATGATGCAAAGGTATGAGGGTAATGAAGAGGCAATGAGGGAGGCAGGTATTGCCTATGCAGTTGATCAAATTGTTGATTTGATCACACAAGGTGTCGACGGTATTCATTTATATACAATGAATAAACCTGACGTCGCCCACCGTATTTATCATGCAATTAATAAGTTGTTAGTCACATGAAAAGTCAGCTCTATTCATATTGAATAGAGCTGACTTTTTTGAGTGGAATCGACGGAAGAAACAGTAGATGGTGAGAAGTTACCAGCTACAGCTACACTACGCTTAATTTCATGATTTTTGGTTTGATGTTACTAGCAGTAGGTTTATTTATAACAATCGACTTTTCCACCGTTCAAACATTTTTAAAGTCGATTCCATTTTAAGTGTTTCCATAATTTTGAGGCTCATTTCAATTTGGTCTAATCCTTCATCTTTGTTTAAAACTATCTTGTTGATCAAGCCATCACACCAAAGCAAAAGCGTTCGCGCAAACATTGAACGTTCATCAATTTCTTGGGATTGAATTAAAGTATTTATTTCTTGTGCTTTAGAGTAAGCTTTTTCTTTTATACACATAGAGATAATATTTGTTGCTAACATAATTTCTTCATTCGGAGTACTATGTAGTGGCTCAAACCTCAAATAAGATTGATTCATTCGCTTATATAAAGTTAAAATAGCATCAATATCTCCGAAGCAAAATAGGACATTATTAAATAGAGAAACTTCATAATATCCCCAATGTTCACAGTCCATCAGATATTCTTTAAGTTGGCTAATGGGTAAAGGGTCTATAAC
>CAZONN010000162.1:0-3760 GCA_964581235.1 uncultured Amphibacillus sp. | reverse complement strand
GTGTTTCTTAACAATTTTTGTTGTTTGGATTCAGTTTTCAAAGATCAATCGTTGCCGTCCCTTTTTGCGACAGCTTTTATATTATATAACGAACGTCACTCAAATGTCAACAACTATTTTTTAAATCTTTTATTTATTTTGCTGTCTGTTTTGTTGTCCAATTTTGGCGACTTGATTAATATAGCATGATATATTTTTTTCGTCAACCCTTTTATGCATAAATAAATTCCTGTTGATAAGATCACCGCGCAATCAATAATGATTGATTACGCAATGACGCTATCTCACTATAAAATCTCCTTAATTTATTAATTCATTTATTTTTCATTTGCGGGAACAGTAACACATCTCGAATTGATGGTGCATTAGTTAATAGCATAACTAAGCGATCTATCCCAATCCCTAATCCGCCTGTTGGTGGCATTCCGTATTCGAGTGCTTCAAGAAAGTCCTCGTCCATTTCATGTGCTTCATCATTTCCTTGCTCTCGTTCCTTAACTTGAGCTTCGAAACGTTCCCTTTGATCAATTGGATCATTTAGCTCTGAGAAAGCATTAGCATGCTCGCGGCGAACAATGAATAATTCGAATCGGTCAGTAAAGCGATCATCTTCTTGATTCTTCTTTGCTAATGGGGAGATTTCTACAGGATGACCATAGACAAATGTTGGTTGAACTAATTGCTCTTCAACGCGTTGCTCAAAGAACTCATTTACGATATGACCAAATGTCATCATTTTAGTTATCTCGATATTATGCTCCTTTGCTAAAGCTCTTGCTTCGTCATCAGTCATCTTCGACCAAAAATCAACGCCCGTGTATTCTTTAATGATATCAACCATATGGACTCTCTTCCAATTAGGTTTTAAATCAATTGCGTCGTCTCCATATCGGACTGTTGTCGAACCTGTAACTTCTTCAGCGATATGCGCAACCATGTTTTCAACTAAATTCATAATGTCTTCGTAGTCAGCGTACGCTTGATAGAGTTCAATCATTGTAAATTCAGGGTTGTGTCTAGTCGAGACACCTTCATTTCTGAACACACGTCCAATTTCATAAACACGTTCCATCCCACCGACAACTAAGCGCTTCAAGTGTAGTTCAATTGCGATTCGCATATAAAGTTCGATATCTAAAGTATTGTGATGTGTGATAAACGGCCGAGCTGAAGCTCCACCTGGAATGCTGTGCATCATTGGTGTCTCAACTTCTAAGAATCCTTCATTATCTAGATAACGTCGCATTGATTGAATAATTTTACTGCGCATGATAAACGTTTCTTTACTCTCTTTGTTTGAGATTAAGTCAAGATAGCGTTGACGATAGCGTTGTTCAACATCTTTTAAGCCATGGAACTTTTCAGGAAGAGGTCGTAATGATTTTGTTAATATTGTAAATGAAGTTGCTTTTACAGATAATTCACCAACGTTTGTTTTAAATATTTCACCCGATACACCGACAATATCGCCGAGGTCAGCTGTTTTAAACAATTCGTAAGCATCTTCACCAATCTCATCTTTTCGAACGTAGATTTGAATTTGATCACTAAAGTCTTGTATATGAGAGAAGCCGACTTTTCCTTTCCCACGTTTCGTCATAATTCGCCCAGCGATTGTAACTTCTACCGCCTTTTCTTCTAGGTCTTCTTTCGAAATTTCACCATACTCTTTGATAAGTTGGTTTGCCATATGTGTGCGCTCAAATTTGTCACCGAATGGATCGATCCCTTGCGCACGCATATTATTCATCTTATCTCTTCGTACCCGCATATGTTCATTTAATTCTTCTGACATCATAATTCACTCCGATTCTTGATTATCTTCATATATAATAGTTATTCATTAGTTTATCATAGCATATCTCAGTTATCTAACCCACCCTAAATTTGACACCGAACCTCTAAAGAGCCAGTCACATAACATTAAGATAGTTTTTAGACTTCAATACTTATCTTTCATGAGGTGGTTCCAGTTCAGCTAAGGAAACATCTAGGGTTTCAACCGTTCTTTCCAAAAATTCTTTAGTCGGTTTTCGTTTTCCTCGCTCAATCTCGCCAACAATCGACAATGAAACACCGAGAGCATCTGAAAACTCAATTTGTGTATAGCCTTTTAGCTTACGATAAGCTTTTATTCGCCTTCCCCATCTTGCTTGATCCATTTGACGACACCTCTTTTTTCTTGATTTGAGATTAATGATAGTTGCTCTCTAACCGCGTTATTGGTTGTCGGAATAATCAACTCTGGATTTAATTCCGCTAACGGGACTAATACAAAAGCTCTACTATCCATCCGTGGATGCGGGATAATTAATTGATTTGTTACTATACTTTCCTGATTATAGAGCAATATGTCAAGATCAATTGTCCGCGGTCCCCATTTGATGTCACGCTCTCTACCTAATTTATTTTCAATTAGCTGACAAGCATCTAATAATTCCAATGGTGAATATTGCGTTGTAATCTCAATTACTTGATTTAAAAAGTTTTCTTGATTTTCATAACCAACAGGTTCAGTTTCATAAATAGATGATTTTTTAACGACAGACATCTGCTTAACGTCCCCAACAGCCTCAATAGCTTGACGTAAATAATCCATTCTCGGTGCGATATTAGATCCTAACGCAATATAAGCTCTATTCATAATCTTTTCTCTCCCGATAAATTTCTACAGCAACCGATTCATAATGGCCTGCGATCGGCGGATTTGGTTTAATCACTTTAACTTTACACGCATCCAAAAGAATATATTCAGTCAACAATTTTTTAGCCACGTTTTCAGCAACTGCTTCTATTAAAGCAGATGGTTTTCCCTCAACAACTTCTTTTACTTGATTATAAACTTCGCCATAATGAATTGAATCTTCCATTTGATCTGTTTGACCAGCCTTATGTAAACTTAAAAACAGTTCTAAATCAACTTTAAAAATCTGTCCTAATTCAGTTTCTTCTTTAAGTACACCATGGTAACCGTAAAATGATAGTTGATTTAAATAGATCTTATCCATTTAGTTATCACCCTTTCCGACCAGCGCATCTGTCATTTTCGCAATCCGTGCATTCAGCGTAATATTATGTACACGAACAATATCAACACCTTTAGTAATGCCGTAGCTTGTAATTGCACCTGTACCCTCATCACGTTCCTCTATCGGTAAGTCCAGAACATGGCCGATCACGCGTTTGCGAGAAACGCCTAATAATAGAGGGTACCCAATAGCTTTGAATGAATCTAAATGACGAAGTGCTTCGATGTTCTCCTCCATACTCTTAGCAAAACCAATACCTGGATCCAGAATAATCTGTTCATCTTTTACACCATAACCTTTAACGATTGCAATACTTTCTTGTAAGTCAGTTTTCATATCGGTAATAAGATGGTTGTACTCAGGCTGCTTTCGATTGTGCATTAAAATAATTGGCACATCATATGTTGCCGCTACTTCTGCTATCTTCGGGTCATACTTCGCTCCCCATATATCATTAATTATATCAGCGCCAGCTTCAATTGCTGCTTTTGCCGTTTCTGCTTTAAATGTATCAATTGAAATCGGGACATGTAACGCTTGTTTTATCGCTTTGATAACAGGAACAACCCGTTCAGTTTCCTCAGCAATACTGACAGGTGTGTATCCGGGACGGAAAGAAGAAGTAGATTCCCCACCAATATCAATAATATCGGCACCATTTGCGACCATTTTCTTAGCTTGTTCAACAGCCCGATCAATTTGATCATATTTTCCACCGTCTGAAAAGGAAT
>CAZONN010000161.1:0-3765 GCA_964581235.1 uncultured Amphibacillus sp. | reverse complement strand
AATGTACTTCCCTCGTGAAAAATCACACTCACGGCTAAAGTCATCGTACCAAATATATTGAATAAATTGAGAACAATCACAACAAGTAAGGCAATCAAAATATTTTGATAAACCACTCGATTCATTTTTTTAGCTAACCGATGAGCATAGCTAAATTTCTCTAAATTATTCTCCATAATAACGGCATCAGCAACTTCAATTGCAACATCTGTACCTTCACCCATCGCCAGACCAACATCAGCTTTAACCAAAGCCGGCGCATCATTGACACCGTCACCAAGCATAGCCGTTAGGCCTGATTTACTTTGAATCGCCTCAATCTGTTCTGCTTTATGCTTAGGCAAAACGTTACTGAACACATTTGAAATACCAATCGAACGTGCAATTGCTTGACTTGTTTTTTCATTATCACCAGTAATCATATATGTTTCAATCTGCTGATCTCGTAAATAACTAATGACTGCCTCAACGTGCTGATTAGGTGTGTCAAGCATAGCGATTAGGCCAACAACCTGATTGTTTTCTCTAAATAAAACAACAGTTTTACCATCCTCCGTTAACCGATCATATTTATTCTGTAACTCATTGGTTAATTGATCATTTGCTTGTAATTTACCAATTGAATAATTTTTCTGATTATATTGGGCGGAAAGACCGATTCCGATCTGGTTTTCAGTCACTAGGATTAACTCTTCTGTTGGCGTAAACTTATTTAGGATCGCATCAGCTAATGGATGATTTGCTTCTTTTTCCATCGCTACAATAATATTAATCCAAGCAGTTGACTCGCTACCTTCAATAAATAGATAGTCTGTCACACTAGGTTTACCAGCAGTTAATGTTCCCGTCTTATCAAATGCGACGGCTTGAACTGCGCCTAAGTTAGCGATATAGTCACCACCTTTAAATAAAATCCCTCGCTTAGCTAAATGAGAGATTGTTGCTAGATTTGTTGGAATTGAAGCTGCAGCAAGTGCACAAGGTGATGATGCAACTAAAGCGACCATTCCTCGGTAAAAACTTGTCGACCAATCCCAGCTTGTAATTAATTGTGATGCTAAAATAAAAATTGGCACAAACAATAAAATAATCGTGACATATATCGGCTCAATCTGTTTAATTTTTGTTGCGACAGGAGATAGTTGCTCTTGTGCATCGCTAACGGTTCGCATAATTTGGCCGAAAACACTATCTTCACTAACTTTAGATACTTTCATTACAAAAGAGCTATTTTGATTGATTGTACTACCGAATACCTTATCACCGGGTTTTTTTTCTTGGGCGATGCCTTCGCCGGTTATAGAAGACTCGTTAATTATGCCGACTCCATTGATGATCACACCGTCTGTTGGAATCTGATCTCCAGGTAAAATTTGTACGTGATCGCTAATTTGTAATGTTCCAACATCGACAATGGTTGTTTGATTACTGCCAGTCATTTTTCTAGCTTTTGTTGGATTCATCTTTAATAGATTAGTGATTTCTTTCTTGCTCTTGTTTTTGGCGTAATCTTCAAGAAAATGAGCTCCGGCAAAAATTAAGATTAGCAGGGATGCTTCAGAAAATTGGCCAATGATCATCGCTCCAAAGGCGGCGAGTGACATGAGTAAGTGAATATTTGGTTGAAATCTTTTTTGTTTTAATGTTTGTTTAAACGTATCAACGAACCCCTCAACAACGACATGATTTCCAGCTAAAACAACTGCTGAGATATCTAATAGATTAGCTATCCATTCTGATAATGGCAGAAGTCTAGCAATTAAATAAGCGATCAAGCCAATAAAATACAGTTGACGTTCATATTTATGGCTGTGATCATGACAATGATCGTGATGGTCATCTTGTTTATTCATTTTAATTCTCCTCAACAAATGAAATTGTATTCATATGAATGTCTGTTCATGTATAATGATACATGAACCAATATTCATATGTCAATAGCTATTATGAAAAAAACCAATGAAAGGGCTTTCCCCCGAATCATTGGTTTTTATCATTGTGTGAAAATAGCGATTAAATTTAATGACCTTGTTCACTTTCTAAAATAGATCGTGAGTTATTTTTTAGTTAAAGTAAATGTTTCATTGCAATCATCTTCTAGTGCGTGGTTAATGACCTGATTTAAGATGTCGTAAACATGCTGATCATCAGGACTATAGTAGACGGATCGTTTTTCACGCCGGCTTTTCACGAGTCGCTCTGATCTTAATACGCTAAGTTGATGAGATACTGCGGATTGTTCCATATTAAGAGCTTTACTAATTTCAGATACATTCATTTCAGTTTCTTTAATTAATAATAAAATTGATAGTCGCGTTTTATCGCTGAGCATTTTAAAAAACTGAATACTTTTAGCAATTGTTTTATCGTTAGGTAAATGAGACATACTTAGCCTTCTTTCACTTTTTGTCAATACTACTATATCTAGTTTACAATAGAACCACTCTAACAACTAGGTAATTAATGGGCTTCGCTGTTTATCACTGTCTTCAAGGTATAGATCGTCTATCCTCAGAAGCAATCCAGGCTAAGCCTAATCCAATAATGAAACAAAAATAAGTCCTAAATAATAAATAGATTTTCTTTTCATTATGACCACATCCACTATTATGTATAGATACTTGTTAAGTAGTGTATAGATTATACCGCAGTGATGTCAAGTTTGTACTGCCAGCTAGTCATCGCTTGAAAGTACAAAAAAGGCTTGAACTTTGATACAATTTTAACAAAGGGGTGTTGATATGAAGAAGCATTTTAAGGCATATCGAGTTGAAAAAAAGAAAGACCAACTGATTCGCGGGGTTCGTCAATTAACTGAACTAGATTTACCAGAAGGAGAAGTTTTAATTCGGGTCTGCTATTCAAGTGTCAATTATAAAGACGCGATGGCAAATATGATAAATAGTCCAATTATTAAAACTTACCCAGCAACTCTAGGGATTGATTTGGCCGGACAAGTTGTTGAATCAACTGACGACCGCTTCACTGAAGGTGATCCAGTCATTGTGACAAGTTATGATCTCGGAGTTAGTCATGATGGTGGCTACAGTGAATACGCCCGAGTAAAGGCGGAGTGGGTTTTGCCATTACCAGAGGGAATGACGTTAAAACAAGCGATGATTTATGGAACGGCTGGATTAACAGCAGCGCTATCGATCGATCAATTACAAGATCAAGACGTTCTGCCTGAGAGTGGTCCTGTTTTAGTGACTGGTGCTTCGGGTGGTGTTGGTAGTATCGCCACGGCCATGCTTGCAAACCTCGGTTATCACGTTGAGGTTAGTACAGGTAAACAAACTGCCCATACTTTCCTAAAACAACTTGGCGCAGCATCGATCATTGATCGTGCGAGTGTTACTGGTGAAAAAATTAGAGCAGTTGATAAGCAAACTTGGGCTGGAGCAGTTGATCCTGTCGGTGGGGAGACATTGGCTGCGATTATTAGCAAACTCAATTACAACGGAGCAGTAGCCGTTAGCGGTTTAACTGGTGGTATAAAGGTTCCAACATCTGTATATCCATTTATTTTACGTGGCGTTCATTTAATAGGGATTGACTCTGTCTATTGCCCGATGGAAAAAAGACAAGCTATTTGGCAACGGATGGCAACAGATTTAAAATTAACCGAACAACAATTTGATCAAATAACCAATCAAGTCATCAGCTTAGAACAATTAGCAGAAACCTTGCCTAAATTACTCACAGACCAGTCATTAGGAAGAATAATAGTTAGAATGTGACTTTAGATTAATATTTGAATGAATT
>CAZONN010000160.1:0-3786 GCA_964581235.1 uncultured Amphibacillus sp. | reverse complement strand
TTGAACATCAATAATTTTCTGATTCGAACTCCCTCTAAAAGCTAAGTTCAAATCCTTTTTTTCCTCAATAAATTTACCATCAACAAGTACGTCAATCAATTTAAGTAGCTCCACTTTGTCATCACTACCGTTGATTAGTTCTTCAAATGTATAGCCACTCCAAGCCCAAATATCTTTTTGTTCACCAAATTCTGCTTTGACCCTCTTTGATAGTAACAGGGAAACTTGGGTGTTGAGAAACGGTTCGCCACCTAGAAGGGTCAACCCCTGGCAGTAATCCGCAGCTAAATCAGAAATAATTTGATCTTCTAACTCTTTCGTGTATGGGCTGCCATAAGCAAAATCTTGCGCCGCCACGTTATAGCAACCGCGGCATGCAAATGGGCAGCCACTGACATATAAACTACAGCGCACACCTTCACCATCGACAAAATTGTATGGCTTGTAATCAGCGACATAGCCAAGACTAAATTTTTCTGCTGTCCATGTCATCGGAATTGATTTAATCAAGATCAAATCCTTTCATATGCTTTTTCCGGGCGGAAATTTCTTCATGGCGCCCTTCTACCATTGGGCGTTTTTGTGGGTTACCTAAATAGCCACACGTTCTTTTGACGACATCACATGTTTCCGGATTTGTGTTACCACAGTTTGGACATTCAAAGCCACGTTCAGTCGGGTTAAAATCGCCATCGTAATTACACTCATAACAGTGATCGATCGGTGTATTCGTGCCTAAATAACCAACCCGATCGTAGGCGTAGTCCCAAACAGCTTCTAATGCTTTCGGATTCGTTTGTAGTTTTGGATACTCACAATAGTGGATAAATCCACCACTTGTATACGGCGCATAGACTTTTTCAAAATCAATTTTTTCAAACGGTGTTGGCGATTTTCGAACGTCATAATGGAAACTGTTCGTGTAATAGCCTTTATCAGTAATCTCTTCAATCGCACCAAACTTTTCATGATCGAGGCGGCAGAAACGATCAGTTAAACTTTCGCTCGGTGTTGAATAGACACTAAAGTGAATATTCGTCTCGTCACCCCATGCATCTGCTTTTGCCTTGAGAATTTGGATGACATCTAGGGTAAAGTTTTTTGCTTCAGGGTTGTCCTCCCATGCTTTACCGTAAAATGCAGCCGCGACTTCATAAAGTCCGATATATCCTAATGAAGCTGTTGCTCGTTTATTTAAGAAAAGTTTTGCCACTTCATCAGTCGTTTTCAGTTTTTGACCAAAAGCACCGTGTAAGTATAAAATTGGCGCGTTCTCTGGCCTTGCTTCCATTGTACGTTGAGCTTTGAAGATTAATGCATCTTTCATCACCGTTAGGCGCTCTTCTAATAATTCATAAAATTTCTCAAAATCGCCGTCTGCTTCAATCGCGATTCTCGGTAAATTTAATGTCACTACACCTAAGTTCATTCGACCTGACGTCACTTCATTACCGTCTTCGTCTTGCCATGATTGTAGGAACGAGCGACAGCCCATTGGCACCTTGAAACTACCTGTTAGTTCAACAAGTTTATCGTAACTCAATACGTCTGGATACATCCGCTTCGTTGAACACTCTAGGGCTAGCTGCTTAATATCATAATTCGGATCATCTGCTTCAAGGTTAACGCCTCGCTTCAATGTGAAGACGAGCTTTGGAAAAATTGCCGTTCGCTTTTCCTTGCCTAATCCTTTAATGCGGATTTTAAGAATCGATGATTGAATTTCACGCTCTAGCCAGCTTGTCCCTAAACCGAAACCGAGTGTCGTGAATGGTGTTTGGCCTTGTGAGGTATAAAGTGTATTAATTTCATATTCCAAGCTTTGCATTGCATCATAAATATCTTTTTTCGTTTTTTCTAGGGCAAATTGTTTTTGGCGATCCTCACCATCAATCCACTCTTTCGCTGTTGCAAGATTTTTATCATAGTTGAGCTGTGCATATGGGGCTAAAACTTCATCGACTCGATCAAAGCTACAACCGCCATATTGGCTTGATGCCACGTTGGCAATAATCTGTGCCGTTTGTGCTGCCGCCGTCTGAATCGATCTTGGTGATTCCACTTCAGCATTACCGATCTCAAACCCCTCTTCAAACATTGTTTTAAAATCAATCAAACAACAGTTTGTCATTGGTGCATAAGGTGTGTAATCTAAGTCATGATAGTGAATTTCCCCTTTTTCATGTGCATTGGCGACATGAGGAGGCAGTATTCTCAGGCCGATCGTTTTTCCAACACTTCCGGCTGTTAGGTCACGCTGGGTATTAAAAACATTACTATCTTTGTTGGCATTTTCATTCACTACTGTTGGATCCTTATCTAACAATTGGTCAATTTTTTGATTAATATCGCGACTGTTTTTTCGTATGTTTTCTTTTTTGATTCGACGTTGAACATAGCTTTCGGCTAAGTCATTCATTTGATGGCTATGTAAGCGTTGCAAAACATATTCATCAATTAAAGACGTATCGATAGAAGCGGGCTTATTTTGTTTGATAATGTCATCAACTTCAGATGTTATCTGTTCGATTGCTTCTTTTGAATAAGGTAATCTTGACTTTTGCACGGCCTGAATTAAGGCATTTCTTATTTTTAAAGGGTCATATTTTTGTGATCGACCATCCCTCTTTTCAATTGCTAGTTTAACAGATGCTCTTTCGACTAATTTCGTGTCTATCATTATGTATTTTCCCCTTTCAATCCAATTCGGTTTATTCGATAAGTTATTTTATAAACCCCATAAAAATCCCTAAAAGGTACGCCCTCCTTAGGGATTTTATTGGTTTTTCTCCTTGGTTGTTCAACATCTTGCGCGATGTGATCTGTTATTTGTAATATATCACGCAATATATGGTGGGTCAATGGACGATTTGTGTCTACATTTAGTGTTTCTTTGTTTTTTTGATATTTTAAGCTTGACATCGCCCTTCAATTAAGTAAGAGTCATTTTGCCTCTTATGACAACTTTCAAATAGATTAAACAATAAAAAAACACACCCAATCAGATTGATAATCTAATTTGGTGTGTTGTTGAATCTGCTAAATTAGTGTTTTTTCTTTAATCATTCTCTTCACTTGGTTAGCTGCTTTTACCTTCTCAGCTAGATGTGGTGAAACTTTTGTTGTGTAATTACCAACTTGGATCGCTTGTTTTAGCTGATCAATTGTTTCACAATCAGGAAAGGTGTTAACAATTGAGCCGTATTGTAAGTGTTGATGCGTGTCACTGCCACCAACTACTGGGATTTGATACTTATTAGCAAAACTTCTAACCCGCTCTTCAATCTCTGAGCCATATGTGTAAAGATCCTTGCCATTCAAATCAAATGCGTCAAATTGCTCCAGCACAGCTGTGTCGTGGTGATGCCAAGGTGTTGATTCTCGTAACGGGTGAGCCCCTATTTTCAGGACATTGTATCCTTCAAGCAGATCGATAAGCTGTTTGACGGGGATAAAGTTTTCTTCATCTTGATAATCAACAAGCATTTGAGCAATCGTGAAAATATCTTCACGGTCTCCAATCACTAGGAAGTGACCGATTTCTTTTACGTCAACTTCTAAACCACAAAACACTTTAAGTCCTTCAATCTCATAATAGTTTGCTTGATAAGGCAATTCTCTTGCCAAGGTTTCATATAGTTCAAGGATATTGGCTGAATTGAAGTGCTCTGTTATCGCTAGAGCAGTCAAGCCACTCTCCTTCGCTTCACGCATTTTTGCTTTGAAATCTGCTAATGAAGTCGTAATTTTTTTTGATAAATTTGCATGGGTATGAAAATCAATTTG
>CAZONN010000159.1:0-3821 GCA_964581235.1 uncultured Amphibacillus sp. | reverse complement strand
CACCAAAAGCTAACGTAACAAAGGCAAGAGAGAAAATTGGAATGGTTTTTCAACATTTTCATCTCTTTCCGCATTTAACCGTCTTAGAGAACATTACTTATGCACCTATTAAAGTGAAACAACTGTCAAGGACAGAAGCAGAAGCCAAAGGGCTTGATTTGTTAAAGCGAGTTGACCTTAGAGAGAAAGAAAATGATTATCCAAATCGTTTGTCTGGTGGACAAAAACAACGAGTTGCGATTGCGAGAGCGTTAGCGATGGAACCAGAATTGATGTTGTTTGATGAGCCAACCTCAGCACTTGATCCGGAAATGGTTAAGGAAGTTCTCGATGTAATGAAAGACCTCGCTCATTCAGGAATGACAATGCTTGTTGTAACGCATGAAATGGGCTTTGCGAAAGAAGTTGCTGATCGTGTAATCTTTTTAGATGAAGGAAAGTTAATTGAAACAGGTGATCCAAAAACTTTCTTTGAGCGCCCACAAACAGCACGAGCACAAGACTTCTTAGCAAAAATATTATAATTTAAGTTTAAAAAATGCGGCTCAGTTTACAAAACTAACTGAGGTGTATTTTTTTGTCAAAAAAATGATTGGCGTATTGATTGACCGTTAATTAAGTAGATTATATAATGAAGGTATTATATAAATGAGCATGGCTTTAAGCTGGAAATGAGAGGTGTAAAAATGAACTCTGCTCAATTTGAACGATTACCTCACTTTATTAAAAAAGAAATGGATTCTATCTCTGAGAAAATTCGTCCCATTATGAAGAAGGTATCAACTTACTCTATATTTGGGTTACCATTAATGACGATCGGTATTCTCAACATCCTATTTTTAATCTTTGATGATAGTATTACGCTGGACAATTATCTTGTCCCGGTCGTCTCCGCATTCTTCGCTGCCTTAGGTTTAGCAATGTTTAATGAATCTCGTTTATTAAAAAAGGAGATTCATGAGGTAGGAAAAGATTATATTATTGAGAGAATTAATAAAAGTGAACTAATGGAAGACGATGAAAAAAATCGCTATATTAATAGTGTAAAGCAGCAAGTTAAAATGGATCTTCAACCATTTTTCAAGTTTTTAACTGAAGAAAATAAGCGAACACATAAACATTTTTATAAGTAAGCAACAAAAACAGCCTTAACCAGTTATTGTTCAATTGGTTAAGGCTGTTTTTTGTTCTAAATTTTCATAGTTTTTCAAGCAATATCTTTCTTGAGCTAATTTCTGAGAACAATAACGAGATAAAGTCACAATCCAAATTGAGTTCGAGTGCAGCAAAATAAGCTTCAATTAAGAGTTCGTTTGATAGTGAATTCACGATATCGCCCACTTTCATAAATTTTAACTGCTGTAGGTAATACGACAATTTGTTTACGAAAGAAAAAAGATAGTTGTGAAAATATGTGTAATCCTTTATGATTATTGATAGAACTTTTAATTATGGTGTACCTCGAGGTGAAAGATTTGAATTTTAAAGAGTTAATTGAAGCTGCCATTCAATCGCCTGAAACGAATTTACTTGGTATTTTCATTTATTTAACATTGCTCATGTTCTTTACGGTATTATTTTTAACAATTGTATTATTTTTAATCCCTAATCGTTTATCAAGACGATGGAAGAGTGCGATTATCGGCATAATAACGTTTAGTGTATTAATTTATTGGTTATATCATTTTGTGATCAAACAATTTATATAGTACTATTAAACATACTTCCCTTTTTAAAGATAAATAAACATAATATTAACTATTTAGTAAGAGTAAGTGTTAGCAATCAAATTGAGAAAGACTATTCTAAAGGGGGCAGTCGTTATGAAAATTGGTTTTATTGGGACTGGAAATATGGCCACTGCAATTATTAAAGGAATTGTAGCTAAAGAGTTTATGACGTCAAAGCAAGTTTATCTGCTGGATGTTGATCGAAGTAAAGCAGAGTTATTAGCTAAAGAGCTTGGAGCGAATGTTGTTGAATCGATCGAGTCTCTAATTGAGGCTGTTGATTTTGTCGTTTTAGCGGTTAAGCCAAACATAATTGAACGGGTGCTAAATGAAGCGAAAGAAATGATAGAGGTTAAAAAACCTGTGCTAGTTTCAATTGCTGCTGGTACACAGACAGATAAAATATATCGCTTCTTAGATACAGATGCGGAAGTGCCAATCATACGTGTGATGCCGAATGTGAACGTTATGGTCGGTAAGGGAGCTGCAGCTATTTGTGGTCATGATTTTGCTACGGACCAACAGCTTGAGTTTATAGTTGAGATGTTTGAGTCAGTTGGTAAAGCATGGCGCGTAGCTGAAGAGGATTTTTCTAATTTTACTGCATTGGCAGGAAGTTCTCCTGCGTATGCTTATTTATTTATTGATAGTATCGCTCGTGCGGGTGTAAAACATGGGTTACCAAAACAAATTGCAACTGAGATGGCTGCACAAGCTGTTTTAGGCAGTGCTGAGATGATTTTAGCAACTGGTGAGAATCCTTGGACATTAATTGATCAAGTTTGCTCTCCGGGTGGTACAACTGTTGCTGGTTTATTAGCACTTGAAGAAGAAGCTTTTATTTCGTCAGTTGTTAAAGGAATTGATGCAACGATCGCTAAAGATAAAGAATTGAATGATAAATAGCAAAATCGACGCTCCGATCAGCGTCGATTTTGTTTAGATCAAAGTAATTAAATTGTTGTTGTGTTTTAAGCATAGTTTATTTGATTAATCGTTCAATTTCGGCTAAATCAAATGGATCTTCTAGTTTAATGCCATTTATATAAAGACTTGGAACAAATTCGATTTCTAATGCACGAGTGTAGGTTCGTGAAACTTGAATGGAATCTAACTCGGGTACAGCCGTCATTAGATCCTGGTCTAGCTGATAAGTCTCAATTAAATCATTGATATACTCATCCGTTCCCCAATTTAAACCTTCAGATTCGATCAACTTTGTATCGCCTATGATTTGATGAAAGATTTGATCGTAAGTTTCTGGGGCATGTTTTTTAATATTTTGATCCAAGTTAGCTAACCTTAGTGAAGCTTCATTCACGTAAACCATCGCTTGGCTACGAAATTTTAACTTCCCTGTATCGATATAATCGGTTTGGATCGTTGGATAGACATCATCTATCCAAATTGAACACCAGGAACAAGCATAGTCAAAAAGAAACAACAATTCATTATCTGCATCTCCATTACCTTTATAGACCAGATCTTGCCCCTCAACAGGTTCCATACTGATGCTAGAAGACTTACTCGCTTGTAAAACTGCGATTAGAGTAATACCAACGACAATAATAGCAACAACGAAAATCATAAATCGATATTTTTTCATTATACATCTTACCTTTCAGTAATTTTTTTACATGGTATTATAATAACATATCTCAGAGACAAAATGATAAGATATAGGTTAATTTCTTAGTTGAGCAACAATATTATCACTTGCTAATTCCTGTTTCATCTGATGTGATATTAATCGATAGATGATGATCCGATTAGCCAAAATAATCAGAGTTACGCTAATAATCAATGCGATCATAAGTTTTAAAAAGATTGAAAAAGCAATATTATTGTAAAAAATGATGCCTATAATAATGATGATCAAATAGGATGCAATATAAATCTTGGTATTTATTCGTTCGATCAGACGATAGAATTCCTTAATAATATGTCGTTCTGATAACCATTCAAATACAAGGTTATTGAGACTCCCATTGCTTTAGCTGTGGGAGTCTCAATGCTTGCAAGATCGAAAGACATTAAATATAAATCCCTTAAACTTTCGAGACTATATTGGTTATACATGCCATATTTTCC
>CAZONN010000158.1:0-3828 GCA_964581235.1 uncultured Amphibacillus sp. | reverse complement strand
AGTCCCACGAGTCCGAAAATCCTTATTGTGACACGGTAGTGGAACAATAAAAGCTAAGGCCGGGCCTGCGGAAAGCGTCCACCTAGAGCGGAAATCACTGTGTTTAGTCTGATGTAATTGTTCGTGTTTGAAGCTCGATTCAATCATTATAAGATTAACTTAAATTGATACAAAAAAAGTCTAGTATGAACTAGACTAAAATGTGCAACTGAAAAAGGGTATAGTTCCCCCTCTATTGTTCACATGTAGTCCAATGATTACGGTCATTTGGTAGAAACGCTTATGCCAATTCATAAGCCCATACATGTACTTCTTATTATCTTTTTTCAATTATAACATGAAACCTGATTAATTATCGAGTAAAAATTTTTTTAGATAATGATACAATCCTTCTTCATCGTTCGTAAAATCTGTAACCTCGTCAGTCATTGCTTGAACTTGAACAGGTGCATTTTTCATCGCAACAGTGTGCCCAGCGAGTTTAAACATACTTTCATCATTGTAGCTATCGCCAATCGCTAAAATTTCATCAGCAGTGATCGCCAATTCATCGATCATTTCCTGTATTGCGGTACCTTTGTTTTTTCCTTTAACCATCACTTCAACGTTATTTAAACTAGAAGATGTCATCGAAAATGGTAGGCTTCGTTTTTGCTCTCTTAATACTGAAATCCAACGTTTCATTCTTTCGGGACTACGACTAAAGAAATAAAATTTAGAATAATCCCCGTTCGGCACCTTGTCTACCCAATTAATTAATCCTGCTAACGCTTCTTCACGCTCACGCCACTCATTAATCCCAACTGTATCAGGCATTGGCTGTTCTATTTCAGCTAATAATGTCGGCTCATCTTGCCGTTCAACAATTTGAGAACCCTCAGTCGGAAATAACTCATAATAGATCTGATTATCTTGAGCTAACTTAACAACTTCCTCAACAACCTCAAATGGCAATGTGTATTCAAATAATTTTTTCGCACCTAAGTAGCCAGTCATTCCATTTGAACTAATCACACCATCGACTTCAAAACCTTCAGGTGTTGTTGGGAAAATTTCATTCTTTCCTCGTCCTGTGACAATAAAAACATAAATTCCTAGTTCACGGATTTTGTCGATCACATCTTTCGTATTCTCAGTGACACGATTAAAATTATTCAACATTGTCCCATCCATATCTAAGAAAATTGCTTTTGGTTTCTGCATTGATTATCTCCTCACAACAGTTTATATTTCACACTAGTATAGCATCAATTATTTTTTAGGCAAAAAAGCAGGCTGCGATTATGTTCGCACCCCACTTGATTTATGGTTATTTTCCACTATTTAAAGGCTTCAATGTTGCTTCAATTTCTTCACGTTTATGCTCAATAAATGGTGGTAATGCGAGTTTTTCCCCTAACGTTTCTTCTGGTTCGTCTGTTAAAAATCCTGGTTCATCAGTCGATAATTCATAAAGAATCCCATTTGGCTCACGGAAATAAAAGGCTTCAAAATAATAGCGATCAACAATTCCCGAGTTCGGAAGACGCTCTTTCTTAATCTTCTCAGCCCACGCTTCTAATTCAGCCCGGTCCTTAACGCGAAAAGCAACATGGTGAACACTGCCGCGCCCAGGTCTTTCCCTTGGTAAATCCAGCCTAACCTCGACATGAATTTCCGCACCTGTGCCACCCTCACCAGTCTGATAAACTTCAACATCTGGCTGACCATCCTGATAAGCAGGATAACTACCAACGTGGCGGAAGTTCATTAAATTAACAAGCTTGTCTTCAGTTGGCGCAAGCTCAGGCACAGTTAGTCGAACCGGTCCTAAACCAAGAATGCCATATTTAACGGGAACAGGACTCTGATCCCAAGGAATTCCACCTGCAACGCCAGTATTATTTTGATCCGACACAAGCATCAAACGTTGCCCTTCTGGATCTTCGAAAAAAATCACCTTCCGACCAAGCTGTTCACTGATTCCTTGATGATTGACTGAAAATTCTTCAAAGCGTTTCTGCCAATAATCAATTGCTTCATCGTTTGCCACTCGTAAACCTGTTAAAGAAATACTATTGTTACCTCGATATGTCCGGCCAATCCCCAGCATTTCAAAAAAGGTTAAATCCGTTCCTGGACGACCTATTTCATCTGCATAAAATAAGTGATACATATTATGTGAGTCCTGATTAACTGATTTTTTTACTAAACGCATCCCCATAATTCCCGTGTAAAAGTCATAGTTCCGTTCTGCACTTGCTGTCATTGCCGATACATGATGTAGTCCCGAAAATTGCATTCCGAAAACCTCCTATTATTCTGTTATTTTTATTATAGCTGTTAATTATCTTGAATTCAAGATAACCGACTTACCCATTGTTTATTAATGACTTTACAATGTTTTTAACGGAGCGAGCGTGTTTAGAGGATGATTATTTCACTCCGCTAACTTTGGACATATTTTTTTAGATTACGTAGCCAAAATGTCCGAAGTAGCACAATCTATCAGATCAGCTGCATAGTAAAAACTCTAACTTTAGTGTGGTGCTGATAGTGATGAATAGGTTTGAAAAAATTGGCATAGTCGTGAGTCTAGCGGCTATGCCTTTTGTCTTGCCTTCTAACACCGTTGATTTCCACTTCAGGTGGACGCTTTCCTCAGGGCTGCTTGAGCCTCCTCGGAAAAAGTTCACTTCCGGCGGGGTCTCAAGACTCATGCTTTTCACGCATTTTACTTGCCCTACCCGGAACAAACAGCTGATGCACTTCCTCTGATACGCCATAAGTATTACAAATCATTAAGGCAATAAAAAGCCTTTGAAACCCTTCACCCCACTGCTATTCAAAGCATTGCTCACGAACAACCAAGTAAGCAAAAAAATACGCGCTCTTGCGAATAAAATGATTAAAATGAATCAAACCAACCTCTATTCCAAACATCAAACGGTCAATTATCACGATGATTCTCTCAGTAACACCAGTACTTAAACCATTCGACTCAACAGCTTGCTGATGAGATAGATAAAAAATCACACCCTTCCACAAAATCACCAGCAACCACGAAATGACTTTTCTCTTCATTAACTAAACACACCTGTTCCTTCGTTAAAAATTCACTATTCATTTCTAGAGATAACACTAAAAAAAGAAGCGCTATATTAAGCTAGTGTAAGCTAACCATTGTAAAATTCACATTAGAATTGTTGCTTTAATTTTTCTATCTCTCCAATATCCAGCTCCGTCACTTCAGCGATAACATCAACTTCTAAATTCTTTTAAGCATCTGAATTGCTATTTCCTTGGTCCGAATTTCTTTCCCTTTCTCTTCATAAGAAATTAGAATTTCAAAAATCTTATCAGCTTCCGGTAATTTATTGACTTCAGCCATCAATTCTTCCTCCTCTGCTTCCAATCGATCATCCGACGAAATTCTTCAAAGAAGTTACTAATTAATTCTTTGTACAATTGGTCATGTTTTGTGTAGGAGGACTCTAGAGTTTTTTCTTTGATAAGTAGTGGTATAACTGCCATCTGATCACATCCTTGAAAGATAATATGCGGGGAACTATTATGTGGATTCTGCTTTAAATATACCATGCGCCGAAGATGTGAACAATTTTTTTAAAAAGAGAACCAATATTATTGAATTTAACTGAATTAAAAAGATCATTTTACTACCACAGTAGCTCTTACCCCATAACAAAAACAGTCTTGATTATTAAAATTACAAATCGCGACTGTTTCCTTATTCTTCTACTATCTTCAACATCCAAATTATTTTTATGCTTTTAAATCCTCTATTCTACCCCAAAAACATCCCGCGCTTTGTCAATCGATCCTTTAAAA
>CAZONN010000157.1:0-3842 GCA_964581235.1 uncultured Amphibacillus sp. | reverse complement strand
GAATTCCATATAAAGTAATACCTAATTCTTATCTCTAGATATAGTTTTAAACTATATCTCGGTTATTTTTGTCAAGTAACTAACGATTAGATAAACCAACTAATGGAATAATTTTTTTACTTATTCGATTAGGGGTCTGCATATTCACGCTAAGTATAGATTGAGTAAGGGGACAGTTGATGGTTTGGTTAGAAGAGTTGAAAGACTAGTCATTTCTATTACTTGAACAAGGTCAATTTAATTCTTTCTAGTTTTCAGAAGAAACATTAAGTACGTTCCATCATCTGAAAAATACCCGTGTTAGTGATCGGACAACTTTGTTTCATTTTTCTGCACTCTGACAGAAGACTCCACTTCAATCATCGCATTAAGTCGGCTATTTCAATAAAAAACGATTGATCGCATCGAATCAAACTGGAAGCGATCAATCGTTATTTTTTTAAATATCAAATGCCCATGCACCTTTGCGGAAGACCGCTTCTGTTGAGCCATCAGGTAAAATGCCGTCGATATCTAACTCTGCTGAACCGATCATAAAGTCAACGTGCGTCAAGCTGTCGTTCACGCCGTGCTGATCAAGCTCCTCGTCAGTCATTTCCGAGCCACCTTCAAGGTTCGTCGGATAAGCTTTTCCTAAAGCAACGTGGCATGATGCATTTTCATCAAACAGTGTGTTATAGAAAATTAAGCCAGATTGTGAAATTGGTGATGCATCTGGAACGAGCGCTAATTCGCCAAGGCGTTTTGCACCGTCGTCAGTTTCCAAGAGATTTTTCAGCGTGTCATAACCTTGCTCCGCTTCAAAATCAACAACTTGTCCATCTTTAAACGTCAAGCTGAAGTTATCAATCGTATTCCCGTTATAAACAAGTGGCTTCGTGTTACTGACCACACCATTTACGTCATACTTAGCCGGAACCGTAAAGACTTCCTCTGTCGGCATGTTCGGGTTGAAGTGCAGGCCGTCTGTTGTATATGCGCCTCCACCTTTCCAAATATGACCTTTTGGCAAACCAAATGTGATATCTGTACCCGGTGCTTTGAAAATGAGCGCCTGATACTTTTTATCGTTTAAAATTGCATGTGCATTTTTCAGCGTTTGGTTATGCTCATCCCATGCTTTAATCGGATCTTCTTGATAGACACGAACAATTTTGAAAATCTGCTCCCAAAGCTTTTCTTTCGCCTCTTCCACTTCTAAACCTGGGAAGATTTTTTTCGCCCAGTCGCCTGTTGGAATCGAAATAATCGACCATGCAATGCGATCGTTCATCGTATACGTTCTGAATTCCTTCATCGCCTCAGCGCTTGCTTTCGATGCAGCAGCAACTTTCTTCGCGTCAACACTTTTTAGTAAATCTGGATTCGTTGAGCGGATTGACAGTAACGCGCCGCCTTCTTTAGCGAACTCTAAATACTTGTCAACTTGCCACGGACGAACATCAGTCAAAACTTCCTCCGACTCATTTTCGTACTTTAATAATGAAATCTCATCATCTTGCCAGTTAATTAAAACACTTTTCGCACCCAATTCATACGCTTTACGAACAACGATTCTCGTGAACTCCACGCCCTCAATTGATGAATTAACCATTAGTGCTTGCCCTTTTTGCAAGTTAACACCCGTTCTCAAAGCAAGCTCAGCATACTTTTCTTGTAATTTTAAATCTGCCATTTGTAAACCCTCCAATTTCTATCATCATTCTATTATACATCACTTATTTCGGATTATGAAATAGTTTACTCCTGCTCAATCTCCTCGACAATCAACGACAACTCTTCCCACCGCTCCATCTTCGCATCAAGCTCGGCCTCCAATTCAAGCTGACGACTATAATGCTTATGAACCGCATCAGCATCCGCCCCCGCTTCAATCACCGCTTGTTTCTCAACCTCAATCGCTTCCTCCACCGCCTCAATCTCATCCTCAATCGTCGCCCAATCCTTCTGCTCCTGATAAGACAAACGCCGTTTCTTCGGACGCGACTGCGCAGGTTTCGACTTTTCATCAGCCGGCTCACTTTTTGTTTCCGTTTGTTTTGCCAAAAACTCACTATAGTTGCCGTAGAACTGATTGATTGTTCCCGGCTCCTTAAAGACGAGTAGTTGTTCCACTACGCGATCGAGAAAATAACGATCGTGGGAAACGGTAATCACGACACCTGGAAAGCTATCTAAATAGTCTTCAAGAATTGCGAGCGTATGTGTATCTAAATCGTTGGTCGGCTCATCAAGTAAAAGCACATTCGGTTCTTCCATCAGTACTTTTAATAAGTAGAGTCGACGTTTCTCGCCTCCTGAAAGTCGGCGGATATACGTCCATTGTTGCGAACGGGGAAATAAAAAGCGCTCAAGCATTTGCTCTGCCGTAATCGTTTCATTTTTCCCCGCATGAATCACTTCTGCTGTTTCTCTGATGTATTCAATAATCTTGAGGTTTTCATCCATATCGCTATGATCCTGTTGGTAATAACCAAATTTAACTGTCGGTCCTGTTTCGATTTCGCCTTGATCTGGAGCGATTCGTTCGGCAATCAGGTTTAGTAATGTCGATTTACCGGTACCATTCGCACCGACAATCCCGATTCGATCACCAGGTTTGATTAAAAAGGAGAAATCAGTAATTAATTTTTTCGTGTCGTAGCTTTTTGAAATATTGTGCAATTCAAGCACTTTTCTACCTAAGCGAGTTGAGCCGACGCCAAATTCAACTTCCGACTGATTGGTTGTGAATGTTTTAGTTTGCATCTCGCTAATCCGTTCGATTCGTGCCTTTTGTTTTGTCGAACGCGCTCTTGCTCCACGCTTGAGCCAGGCCATTTCACTTCTCAGCACGTTGGCATGCTTCTGTTCATCTTGCTTTTCTAATTCAAGGCGTTCAGACTTTTTTGCTAAGTACGTTTCATAATTCCCGGTATATTGATAGATCTGACCGAGGTCAAGTTCATAGATTTTATTTGTCACCCGATTGAGAAAATAACGATCGTGCGTCACAAGCACAACTGCCCCTGGGTATGTTGGTAAAAACTTCTCCAACCATTCAATCGATTCGTGATCCAAGTGGTTCGTCGGCTCATCGAGAATCAGTAAGTTTGCTGGTTGCACGAGTGCTTTTGCTAATGCTACCCGCTTTTGTTGCCCACCCGATAACGTACTAATTTTTTGATCAAATTGGTCGATTCCTAATTTCGTCAAAATTGTTTTTGCCGTAGTTGCAGCATCCCACGCATCTTGCTGATCCATTTTCGTCTGCATATCTGTGAACGTCGATTGTGCATCTTCGTCAGTTGGATTTTTCCCTAGGTTAAGCAGTGCCTGCTCATACTCGCGCAGAACAGTCATCACTTCCGAATCACCAGTGAAAATCTCAGCGAGTACCGTTCGCGTCTGATTTAGATCCGGTTCCTGTGATAAATACGCAATCTTAAAATCACGCGCATGATTGAGCTGGCCTTGATCACGATCCTCGATCCCCGCAATCACTTTCAGTAGCGTCGACTTCCCGGTTCCATTCACTCCAACAATCCCAATTCGATCATGATTTTGGATAGAAAATGATATTTGATTAAATAAAGTTTTTTCACCATACGTTTTTGTTAAATTTTCAATTGCTAAAATCTCCATCTAACGATCCCCCACTTCTTCTCTAATTAGTATAATACAGAGACGTTGATCGAACAAATATTGCTATCGGTAGATGAGGATTGCATGCAATCTTTGAGGAAATGCAGACAAGTTCGGCGATTTGCAGACAAGTTGAAGAAAATGCAGACAAGTTCGGCGATTTACAGACAAGTTGAAGGAAATGCAGACAACTTCGACGATTTGCAGGCAAGTTGAAG
>CAZONN010000156.1:0-3854 GCA_964581235.1 uncultured Amphibacillus sp. | reverse complement strand
GAGATCTGATAATCGATTCAAAAAAACGAGAACGAGCGGATTTATATCTTCTTTTATCCCAACTACAATTCGTTCTGCTCGTCTAACAATCGTTCTGGCATGGTGCAATGTCGCTCCTGTTGGATGACCATTAGGTAAAATAAATTGAGTTAACTGTGGTATTTCCTGCTCCCACTTATCAATTGTAGCTTCTAATCGATCAACATGTTCTTGTTTTAATGGCCAAGCAACCTTCTTGCCTTGTGGTGTTGATAGCTCAGCTCCAACATGAAATAGCAACGTTTGTACTCTTTTCATACATTCGACAAACGTTTTTCTTTCCTGGATTGACCAACTTAACCCCTGATCAATTGTACTTGTAGCAACTCCAATAACCGCATTAACTTCATCGCACGTTCCGTAAGCTTCAACACGCAAATGATTTTTCGGTACTCTTTCACCGTAAACTAATGATGTTTCTCCTGTATCACCTGTTCTAGTATAAATTCGCACCTTAATACCCCTTTGCTAAATTTATTTCATTAATTGAAACTGTGCCTGTATCACTAAATTGCTTTAAACTACCGTGAAATAACTTCATCGCTTTTGGAATATATTGATCGGAACCACCTGATACATGTGGAGTGAGCGTAACTTTTTCATGTGACCATAAGCGACTTTCTTTCGGTAATGGCTCTATTGGTGTTACATCTAATATCGCATGCTCTATTTCACCATCATCTAAAACCTTCAATAAAGTTTCTTCAACTACTGCGGTACCTCTCCCAATATTTAAGAATACAGCAGTTTCCTTCATCCATTGAAAGTGCTTCTCTTGATAGTATCCTTCAGTTTCTTTTGTCGCTGGCAATATAGATACGACAAAATCTGCTTCTGCCAATGCTTCCTTCAATCCATCTTGCTGATAAACATAATCAAAGTTAGGACGATCGCCTCCAGAATGAGTAACTGCGATTGTCTTCATTTGAAATGCTTTGGCTAAACGTGCCAATTCTTCACCAATCGAACCAGCTCCCACAATCGTCATTGTTCTCCCTGTTATTTCGCGGCGCTTAATAGTCTTGTCCCAAACCTTATCTTTTTGTCTCTCGTAAAACGCAAATAGATTTTGATAGTGGTTTAATAGCATTGCTAAAGCATATTCTGCCATCTGCGTTTTATGTATACCTCTCACATTCGTTAATAGAATGTCACGTTTTTGTATTTCTTCAATTGGCATTTGATCAATACCTGCAGATAAAACCATAATCCACTTTAGTGAATCAGCAACTTGTATGTGTTTGGTTGTAATGTCACTACCAAAGGTCAATAATATATCCGCTTCTGTTAAATATTCTTCAGCATCTTCTATATTATCCGTGTATTTAAATGTGAAGTCAGAAAATTCCTCAGTCAACTGTTGCTCAATTTCCGCCGTTAATCTCGTTGTTGATAAAATAAACATATAGATCCCCTCACTAACTTAAGTTAATTTTGCTTATCATTAAAAATAAACGAATGTACCTAGATGAAGTCGAAATGACTATTTAATAATTCCCGTTTTTCACAAGAATCAAACTAATATATCGAGAAGCTGACTTATCGATCATTAATCGACTTTGATTGATCGAATCTTGGCAATGAAAGCTCAATAACTAAAATACCTTTCGTTTAAAAGTAAATTGTTCTGTATATTCATTCACTAAAAATACTTTATTTTTATAATTTATGTATCTTTATTAGGATTAGATCATAAATCTTGATGAAATGACTTAATCTTATTATAGCAACACTTAGTTAGTTTTAACAATCAAATATCAGGTTATTATTAATCTGCTTTTTCATGATTTTTAGTATCAGGTCTTATTTTTCGTAATTAAATTGATAATTGTGAATATTTATTTATATTTGAATTGATTATCTATTCAGAATATGATATGATTATTTTTGAAATTTATTTTTCAACTCATGCTTTTTTTGTCAATTTGTATGACTTCCCTTCAAAGCATGACATTGGCCTTTTCTGAGAGGTTCTTCTCAGGAAAGGTCCTTTTTTTGTTTAGCTGTCCTTATTTAAGGAAATATTATATTATATGAATGACGTTACTGAGTCGAAAGATATAATCTTTATCATAGATTTAAGTAGTTTAATTAAGGGGGGCTTTCTTCTTATGAAGTTAGGTGCTCGGATGTTTAAAACAGGTTTAGCTGTTGCGATTGCGTTATATTTTGCTGGGCTTGTTGGGTTTCCTTCAACAGTCTTTGCAGGGTTTGCTGCGGTTTTTGCAATTCAGCCTTCAATTTACCAATCATTTAAAATTACATTCAAACAACTTTATGGTAACTTTATCGGTGTTCTAACCGGAATTACTTTGGCTTACACTTTAGGTAATGATGCAATTGTCGTTGGTTTAGCGGTCGTGATTGTCATTGTTGTCTGCCGTTATTTAAAGTTTGAGAAAAGCGCCGTCTCGATTGCGATGATTGCTGTTATTTCAGTAATGGAGACGACATCAATGGAGATCTTTCATTTTGGTGTGGTACGTTTTTCATCATTAATGCTCGGAATTTTATCAGCCTTTATCGTCAACCTTGTCTTTATTCCACCTAAATATGAATCAACATTGTTTGAACATATTAAGCAATTAACACTTGAAATTATTCAATGGTTAAGAGTAACGATTAGACACTTATCAGATGACCCTTCGTTAAAAACAGAAATGCAGGAACTAAATACCAAGCTAAAGCGAATGGATGAACTTTACTTACTTTTTTCTGAAGAGCGAATCTATTTACCAAAAAATAAGTTCATGCGCGCTAGAAAATTGGTCATTTTTAGACAGTTGATTAAAGTCAGTCACGTAAGTTTTAGTTTACTTAGAACAATCCACACTGTCGATAACCGGACGAATATGATCCCGATCGATATTCGAACGAAACTGGTCGAAGAAATTGACTTTGTTGCCCATCGACATGAACATATGTTGCTTAGTTTCACAGGAAAAATTAAGCCTTACGACAAAACACACGACAGCCAATCAAATATTTCAAGTTTTGTCGATGCCTTGTTAAGACTATATCAAGAAAATGAAACTGACTATTTAATCTTCTTACCTTTAGCAACTAAATTAATGCGCTACGATCATGAACTGAATCATTTACAAGCATTACTAAGTAGCTACGATAAGTTTCATGCGAATGAAAAGGTTAAAATTATTTCAAAACGAGATCTCGATTAAACAAAAAAATGACCCACTTCACTTAGATAGGACGAGACATCAATCCTTCATTTGTGTAAGCTTGGTCATTTTTTAATTCCTAAAACGAGCGATATGTTAAAAACATCTCATACCATCTTTCAACATGCTCATAAGCGAACGGTCCCTTTCGTTGGTGAATCATCTGAGTCAACTGATTAACATTATTCCACAAAATACGATCCATCACATCAGGATAATTCATTTGCCTGCGATGAAGTTCATACTCGTCCTCATCTAGAAGTGTATAGGTCATATCAGGGAACACTCTAATATCCAAGTCATAGTCGATGTACTTCACCGCTCCGTCTTCATAAATAAAAGGCGAGCTTAAATTGCAATAATAATGGATACCATCATCTCGCAGCATCCCAATTATGTTGAACCAATGTTTAGTATAAAAAAAGCAAATTGCCGGCTCTCGAGTCACCCACATCCGTCCATCGCTTTCTAAAACTCGCGTCCGATCATTTGCACCTATAACTCGTGTTTTTGTTGCCTTAAGAATCGTTGTTTCTTGCCATGTTCGATGGAGGTTGCCATCATGTTTGTAACTATGAATTTGTATAGGTGAACCTTGATTTGGAACAGCCATTGTTTCTTCCTTTCCATTGCTTA
>CAZONN010000155.1:0-3862 GCA_964581235.1 uncultured Amphibacillus sp. | reverse complement strand
AAATTATCTGAATTGATGGATTTAATATTTGATTATGCAGAGACACATCTGATTTCTGCGGAGGTGCCTGCTCAACAATGGAGTGGTGAGAACGCTGATGAACCTGGGATTATACGATCAAAGGAACTACATGCTCAATTTTTTAAATTTATTAAAAAGACCATTGAAGAAGGACAAACAATCGGTTACTTAAAAAAAGACATCCCATCTCTAATTATTATTGAAACGATTTTTCATAGTATTAATTTGCCAAACCGCACAGGATTGTCTGCCAAAGAGCATGGCTTTTTTGTTAAAAAGCTCCTTTTTGAGGGAATTATTAAATAGTACATAATAAGTGACGCACGTGTCACCTCGGGTTATAATTATCTTTGCTTTCAATAAAAAGTAAAGAAAGAAGGATAAATATGTTCTTAGCACGTAAAGAGTTATGGTTTTCTAAGAGACGATTTTTATTGATTGGTTTTATTATTGTTTTAATTTCCTGGCTCGTTTTTGTCTTGTCAGGGCTAGGCAATGGATTGTCTGATTTAGGAACAGCTGTCATTCGTTATTCAGACATGAATTATGCTATTTTTGAAGACGAAGCAGAATTCTCTCTAGGGAAATCCACCTTGCCCGGAAGTATAGTGGATGAAGTAATTCAATTAGATGGCGTAGAGGAAGCTGGAGGGATTTCAACCGCTTTCGGGTCCATCTTACAAGGAACAAATCACGATGATGAATCAAGTAGAAAAACATCTGTTATTTTCATTGGCGTGGAACCAGGTAGCTTTTTAGAACCGGCTGTTCAATCTGGGAAGGCGCTCGAGATCAATCAGCCTAACCATGTACTAGTTGACTCTAGTTTGCAGACTGAAGGGTTTTCATTAGGAGACACAATAACACTAAGTGGTGTGGGAACAGAGTTTGAAATTGGTGGTTTTATCAATAATCAAACACTGAACCACCTGCCTGCCATTTACGTCGTACCTGATACATTACGAGCATTTAAATATCTAGTACCCGGATCGGACATGGGAATTGAAGAACCAGTTAATGCGGTTTTTTTCACCGGTAAAAATTTAGACATTGAGCAAATTGCGGAAAATATTGGTGGTGTGGAAGTAGCCAATAAAAAGGAAACCTTAAATGGTGTGCCTGGCTATAAAGCTGAGAGTGGCACAATTAATTTGATGCTCTGGCTACTGATCTTTATCTCAGCCTTTGTTATTGCGGTTTTCTTTTATGTATTGACGACTCAAAAGGTTCAGCAATTTGGTGTGATGAAAGCAATAGGGGCAAGCAATGGGTTTGTCATTAGAAGTGTCGTGGCACAAGTATTCCTTTTAGCATCGATAAGTATTCTAGTGGGTATCGGATTAACTTATGCAACCACTTTAGTCTTGCCAGAAGGTATGCCATTTAATTTACTACCCGAAATGGTCTGGATCTACAGTTTAGTATTATTGCTTACTAGCTTATTGGGTTCACTCTTTTCAGTGAGAAGTATTATGAAAATTGACCCGGTTACAGCGTTAGGGAGGTCAGAATAATGAGTGGTATAAAATTAACCAATGTCACAAAACTTTATCAAGAAGGGGATTTTAAAACGATCGCGTTAGACAATATTTCTCTAAATGTTGCTAATGGGGAGTTCGTTGCCATTATTGGACCTTCGGGATCTGGAAAGAGTACTTTTCTTTCAATTGCTGGAGCTTTGCTACAAGCGTCTGAAGGGCAAGTCGTCATTGATAATGTAGATATCGCTTCTTTATCCGAGAGAAAACTTTCCGAAGTGCGTCTAGCTAAAATTGGCTTTATCCTTCAAACATCTAACTTATTACCTTACTTAACAGTTATGGATCAATTGTTAATCGTTAAAAAAATGAGTGGATCAATTAAAGCTGCAGACCGCGAACATGCGAAAGAGTTATTAACTGAGATTGGGTTAGGGGAGAAATTAGACAAATATCCACATCAATTATCTGGTGGTGAGAGACAACGTACTGCTATTGCTCGTGCCTTTATGAACGATCCAAGCATCATCTTAGCTGATGAACCTACAGCTAACCTGGATACAAAACGAGCACATGAAGTTGTTTCATTGATCGCCAAAGAAGTTAAAGCCCGTAATAAAGCAGCTGTTATGGTCACGCACGATGAGCGAATGTTACCTTATTGTGACCGGGTTTATCGAATTGAAGACGGTAGATTAACAGAAGCATAACAAATCATTTATTATACGAAAAATCCTGTAGAGCGATGCCACTACAGGATTTTTTTCGTTTTAAAAGTGGGAGGATTTAGAGACAAATGTAGAGTTAAACCAGCTGATTTCGTAGAATATTAGCTGCTATTTAAACACCACTTTTCGAAGGGAAATCCATGATACAATTAGTACGAAGAAAGAAATAGTAGAATGACATTAACATCTAGAGAAACGTTAAAACAGGCTTTTACTATTGATTGGATACAAGACGAAGTAACATGGTTGCAGATGCTACGCGATAGAAATGAGACCTCTTACGTCTATGATGAAGAGAAAGCAAAGCAAATATATGATAATATCGTTCGTTATTTTCCAGTAATGAACTCAACCTTTGAGAAACTTAAAAAGAGGTTTGAAGAGCAAAGGGGCGACACTAAAAATGTAAGCATATCGGCAACAGCCGACATGCTTACATTTAATCATTCAAAAACTATTTTGCACGCTTAACTTCAATCCGATAGCCATCAGGATCGGTTACAAAGAAATAACTAGGTGTACCGCCTGAAAGCCCTCTTAATTCACCTGTCTCATATTTAGAAGCTTTACATATTTCATGCATTTTTTCTAAATCATTGACAGTGACACCTAAATGACTGAAGCCATTCCCAACTTCATAAGGATCAGCATCGTAATTATAAGTGAGCTCAATCTGTACGTTAGAGCCAGGAGAATTGAGATAAATTAAATCAAACTTATCTTCAGGAAATTCTCTGCGAGTGGCAATTTCGAAATCAAACAAATTCGTATAAAAATCTAAAGTTGCGTCAATGTCTCTGACACGCAGGCAAATCTCAACAAGTACTTGGTTCATAATATCATCCTCCAATTAATTTCTTATTTTAAGTTTAGCATGAATAGATCAGATACGCATGTAATTAGACTGCTCGGTTCATGCAAAATTATTCTATATCTATTTCCAAATCTTGATAATAACATTTCAGATCCCTCTAATTAATTTCTCCCGCTCACTTGGGCGTGTCTGATTATCATTCTGTTTTTTAACCAATGTTGGCATAAAAAAAGGACGCCATGACGGCATCCTTTTATCATTAAATATAACTATAGACTAAACTTCTCTTCCTTTTAATTTATAATTGAGCAATCTCATACCATTGAAGATCACTACGAGAATACTTCCTTCGTGAACCAACATTCCAATCGACATGTTCATCCAGTCTGAGAAGAATACCGCTGTAAGAAGAACGATCACTGTTCCGACTGCAATGATGATATTCTGCATCATGTTGCTCGCTGTCTTTTTCGTTAACCCTAACGCGTGTGGTAAGCGACTCATATCTGAGTTCATCAACACAACGTCTGATGTTTCGATCGCTACGTCTGTTCCTCCGCCCATTGCAATCCCGATATCCGCCATTGCTAATGATGGACTGTCATTGACGCCATCTCCTACGAAAGCAACGATTTCGCCACTTGCTTGCCTCTTTTGAAGGTAAGCTGATTTGTCTTCTGGTAATAAGTTTCCGTGTGCCTCGGTCAAGCCTAACTCAGCTGCAACCAGGTCTACTGTTCCTTGGTTATCTCCAGAAAGAACGATCAAGTTCTTCACACCTAAAGCTTTCATTGCTTGTAAATCTTGCTTGATTCCCGGAC
>CAZONN010000154.1:0-3863 GCA_964581235.1 uncultured Amphibacillus sp. | reverse complement strand
CGAATTGCGTTTTCGACAAGTGGTTGTATGGATAATGGAGGAATCTTAAAATCAAGCGTGTCATCAACCTTCCATTTAACTTTTAAGCGCTCACCAAAACGTTCTTGTTCAATGTATAGATATGATTTAACTAGGTCTAACTCATCTTGCAGCTGAATAAAAGGCTCAGTATTCTGTGAATCAAAACTTTTTCGCAAATAATTACCGAATTCATTCAATAGTTTAACCATTCGTTCAGAATCTAATGCGCTTAATGAAGCGATTGTATTTAGAGTATTGTGCAAGAAGTGTGGTTGAATTTGTGATTGAAGCCATGCTGCCTCCATCCTAAGTTGTTCTTGAATGGATTGAGTTAAATTTATCAACGCACTGACACGTGCTTTAAATTCTACTGAATTGACTGGTTTGACGAGATAATCATTTGCACCGGCAATGAAACCGGCTGAAATATCTTCAACCTGGTCACGGGCAGTTAGTAATAATATTGGAAGTTCTGAAATGGTAAATTGCTTTCGAATCTCCTGTGTTAATTGATAACCTGACATATGAGGCATCATCACATCTGAGATGACTAAATCAAAACTGTGATCACTAATCAGTTGTAAAGCTATATCTCCATTCATTACTGAGCAGACTGCATAATCAGGAGCTAACATGGATTCCAATACTTTATTATTAACTGGATCATCATCCACAACTAATATAGATACTGTCTTACCTAAGTTAATTGTCGGTTCTAAAACAAGCGAGGCGTTTTTAGACACCATATTATTAATTGGACTTTCTTTTTTCTGCACTGCCTGGTCTGACAAGGGGAGCGTAAAAGAAAAGGTCGATCCAATTCCCAAAGTTGATTCAACGAAAATTTCTCCACCATGTAATTCAACTAACTGTTTACTAATATTTAGCCCTAAACCAATACCACTCCCAAAAGGTGATGAACTTGAATCTACTTGTTCATATGGCAGGAAGATTCTATTTAGTGTTTCCTTATTCATCCCAATCCCCGTATCTTTGACAATAATACTCGCAAAATTATTTTTATGGTCGGCTGATATCGTGATACTTCCATAGTCTGTATATTTAACGGCATTATGGAGTAAATTGAATAAAATTTGAAGCAAACGATTCTCATCAGCCGCTACATTTGGAAAAGAGTTAGGGATCTCTACTTCGAATCGAATTTCTTTTCCTTCTGTCATAAAACTAACCATGTCAACCACAGCCCAAACAATCGACCGAAGATTGATGCTTGTCTTTTTCAACTGGATTCGATGCTCCTGTAAACGGGTAACGTCAAGAAGATCATTTAGTGTAAAAGCCATTTGTTCTCCAACCTTAATAAGTAATTTCAGATTTTCTGTGTTTGTATGTGATAACTTTTCTGTGCCACTGTTTAAAATAGATTGGGCAATATTAATAATCCCATGTAAAGGATTACGCAATTCATGAGATGTGTTAGCAAGGAATTTATCTTTCTCTTTATCTGCTTCAATTAACTTCAACGTTTGTTGTTCATTTAATTTTGCCGTCTGGATGTGGCGCTTAAATAAGAGTAAAGCAATCATCATAATCGTCAAAAGAAAATCAAACGGATAATATGGAATATCAACCATATTCAATGTAATTAAACCGCCCCAAAACATATTAGAGGCATAACTTGCAATAAATAATAAAATAAAAATAGCCTCAGTATAATTCGCTTTGATCGCTCGAATTGTAATGATAAACAGAAAAGGAATTGCCAAAATATGAATAAAAAATAATGTCCCAAGAAGTAGATTATACCCTTCTGGCGAAATAACTAATAATAGAGTCAAGAAAAATCCGTATACGGAAAATATTAACGTGCAATATCGCGACTTAACTTTAAATAAGTGTTTAATAAAGATGAGTAAGCTGAGTAACGTATTTACTGATAAGAATCCTCTAATTTTATCATAAGTTAAATAATTAACTGGTAAATGGAGTGCGACGTCGTCGTCAATTAAAATCATGAAACCATGGAACAACAGCATAATACCAAAAAAAAGAATCGCTTTTTGATCGCTTCTTTTATCCATGTAAAAAAGACAAAGTGCATAAACGGCATGCAATAGATAAATGACACCGACAATAATCTGTAGCGTAACTGAGTCGCTGTTCATTGATGTAATCGCAGATTCCGTCCCTAATTGAATTGAATTGGTGATACCCCCTTGTGAAAATGAATCAAAGTTAGAAACATGAATGATGAGTTCAAGTTCATTATCTTTCGGTTGAAAGAATCCATAGAATGGGGCATAATCTGAATTCGCTTGTGGTTTTGTAGTCGCGACTTGACCTGATGTGGTGATTAATTGGCCATCAACAAAAACTTTAGCCGCTGTTAAAATATTCCTCAATCTTAAACCGAGTAATGACTGTGTTTGTTCCTCGATTGGAAGAAGAACTTTTAAATAATACGTCCCATAACCATATGCTGAGAGGTCATTTTGTTTTGATAGTGCAGTTGTCCAGTCACTGGGAACTGAAATAAACTCTCGATCTTCACTTGAGTGAATTACATTAGGTGCGATTAACTGATTCGGGAAAAATATCCACTCACCATCAAGATTAATCACCTGATCATCGCTAAACTCCCAATTTGTTAAATTAATTACCCCATTTTCTACCTGATGCTGATCAGATGGTTGATAATGCTTCGACCAAACGAGTCGAAAAATCGCTAAGATTGAGAAAAAAATAATGAGTAATGTCACTATTTTTTTGTTTGAGATCGATTTGTTTTCAGTCATAGGCTTCATTCCTTTAATCGTGTGATCTATTAACTTTATTATGATAGAATCAAAAGGCATTTACAAGTTAAATAGATAGGTTGAAAATGTTTAGTTATCTATTAAAGAAAGGTATACTAATAGAAAGGATTTATTTATCACATCTAAGTTACCAGGGCGCTATCAACAGTATGATAAAGTGATCTATACGATTCAGGAGTCACTTTATAGGGCAAATTTAGATTATTATGATCTCTATCTAATTCACTGGCCGAATCCACGACAAGAACTATATGTAGAGGCTTTTCAGGCATTGCTGGATGCAAAAAAATGGGGGCTGATCCGTTCAGCGGGGGTTTCAAATTTCTTACCTGAACATCTAGAGCGATTAAAGAAAGAAACAGGTGTTTTACCTAGTGTCAATCAAGTTGAACTTCATCCATATTTTAATCAAGCTGAGCAACATAAGTGGCATGAGGAAAATGGTGTGATGACTCAATCTTGGAGTCCTTTAGCATTAGCAAATAAATTATTTGAGGAGCCAGTTATTAAAAAATTAGCTGATAAATATGGACGAACAGTTGCTCAAATTGTTTTAAGGTGGCACTATCAGTTAAATTCAATTAGTATTCCAAGGTCAGCTAATCCGAGACGCCAGCTCGATAATTTGCAGATTTTTGATTTTGAGCTAGAAGCAAGTGATGTTGAGTTATTGAACAGTCTGAGTAAATCAGATGGGCGGTTGGGAGATCTCGATCCAGCTAAGCATGAGGAGTTTTAAGTTTTTTTTGAACCAGACAAAAGCACAGGAACGTTATTCAGCTCCTGTGCTTTCTTGGTGTTACGCTTCAGCATGTTGGACGCCTTGCTCAAGCAATTGAACAAGATTTTTTTTTAGTGTTTGATCAGCCTGTTGCCAGATCATTTCAAACAAAACGCCTAGACCAGGCAACATTTTTTCTTCACCACTTTGAATCGCATCAACAATTGTTGCTTCTAATTCATCTTGACTATTGTCAGTCACATTTGCTAAGATAGCCTTTCTTAAATTTAAATCCATCATTTATCACCTCTTATGAAATAATTACTTAAAAATAGTTTGACCAA
>CAZONN010000153.1:0-3886 GCA_964581235.1 uncultured Amphibacillus sp. | reverse complement strand
TCAGTTCATGTCAAACTGAACTCCGCCAGGTGCTAACCCCCAACAATACGGTAAATGCTAGAAACAAAACAACAATCTTCCCTTTATTCACCATATAGTACCTCCTCCTTTTTAATGATTAAATCCTGATCACTTAATACTTTCTACTCTTATATGGAATATACCTTCCTTTTATTAAAAAGATTTAAAAATAGTAATTTTGCCCTGCGAATAAAAAAGGTGTGATCATGGATGGATTAATTAAACAAGCAAAAGCATTAAAACAAGTGATTAACAGACGACAAAAAGAGATTGAAAATACTGTTTTAGTCATTAGCACATTAACTACTTTATATTTTCTTATTGATAATCTAAGTGACGAGAGGGAATAAAGATTATGGTGAACCTAATTATTACCGTTCTTTCTCTACTAAGTTGGCGTGTGTTATAATGTAGGGGATTTTACTGTGAGGAAAGGTAATGTGCGAATGACTAATCAAACAGAGCAAAGGCAGTTTTTTAAAGGTGCATTTTTACTAACTTATGCAGGCTTATTAGGAAAAGTATTAAGCGCTGTGTATCGGATTCCGTTACAGAATTTGACTGGTGATGTTGGTTTTTATATTTATCAGCAAATTTATCCTTTTCTAGGTATCGCGATGATATTAGCGCTGTATGGTTTCCCAGCGGCTATCTCTCGATTAATAGCTAGTGGAGTCAATCAACCGACAAAGCAGTTGAAGCGGAAAATCTTATTCCAACTGATTTTATTTTCATGCTTTTTATTTATCTTTATCTTTTTGTTCGCGCCATTCATTGCTGATTTCATGGGTGATGAAGGATTAACCCTAGGTATCCGTGCAAGCGCTCTACCATTTTTACTCGTGCCCTTTGTCGCTTATTTTCGTGGTGTATTTCAAGGTGAAAACAATATGCTTCCAACGGCAGTATCACAGTTAATTGAACAAATTATTCGAGTTAGTTTAATTATCGTAACAGCTTACTTAATAATCAAATTCAATCGTTCTTTATATGAGATTGGGATTGGAACGGCAATTGCATCGATTGGTGGGAGTCTGATTGCTTTATTTACTTTGCTGCTATTTTTCTACCGAAAGCCAAAGAATCAAGTGCTTAAAATTGAATCTGAGCAACCAATTGAGGAAAGTATCTTTACTGCTGTAATTGGTTACGGCATTGCAATTGCGATTAATCATATGATGCTCTTACTACTACAACTAATTGACGCCTTTACCCTTGTTCCTTTGTTAAAGCAAACAGGTTATTCTTTAAATGAGGCGCAAGTGTTCAAAGGGGTATTAGATCGTGGGCAACCCTTAGCGCAACTTGGTATTGTTGCTGCTTCTTCTTTGGCCCTCGCATTAATTCCATCGGTAACAAAATTAAGACTAAAAAATGATCGTACTCGTTTCGCCAATTATATTGCAAGTACATGGCGCTTTACCCTCTATTTAGCAGGTGGAGCAACAGTCGGATTGATTGTGTTGTTCCCTGAGGTGAATACATTACTGTTTAAAGAGGATATCGGCACCGTGAGTTTACAGGTGTTTTCAATTACGATCATCTTTTCAGCTTTAAGTATTGCTACTGCTTCAATCTTACAAGGGTTAGGCCAGATTTATCGGACAGCTATATTTGTGATCATCGGTGTCGTTGCTAAGTTAGCGTTAAATATTTTACTCGTACCTCAGCTCGATATTCTAGGAGCTGCCTTAGCGACAGTCTTTGCCTCTATTATTATTTTAGGCTTAAATCTAAGCCAACTTAAAAAAATGACGCTGAGGTCGGAACGGATTGAATTACCTTGGTTCAGATTTGTTAGTTCGTTGTTGTTAATGGGTATAGTTGTTTATAGTTTGAATCTATCAGCTAAGCCATTATTTTATCAATTAGATCGCCTAGGTCAGTTGCTCTATTTGATTGTCCTAATCGTGATTGGTGTAACCAGCTATATCATTAGTCTAATCAAGTTTAATGTTTTCACAAAAGATGAACGCGATGTGTTACCATTTAAATTTTTAACAAAGGATTGATTGTGTATGAGTAAAATTGAAATTATCGGACTAGGAGCAGGAGAAATTGATCAGCTTAGTCTAGGTATATACAAAAAATTAATAGAGGATCGTGTTCTGCTGTTTGTAAGGACAGAAAATCATCCTGTGATCGAATCGCTTAAAGCGGAAAATGTCCAGTTCCGGGCGTTTGATGCTATTTATCAAGCACACGATCAGTTTGAGGCTGTCTATGAAGAGATCGTTGATGAATTGATTAGCCAGGCTAAACACCATCGAATGATACGCTATGCTGTTCCAGGTCATCCAATGTTAGCCGAACGAACAGTACAATTACTACTGGACCAAACTGACGTAGAAGTTGAAATCAGCGGTGGTCAGAGTTTTTTGGATGATCTATTTACGGCGGTTAAAATTGATCCGATTGAGGGCTTTCAATTTTTAGATGCGACGAGCTTTGAGCGAACGCAGATCGACTATACGAGTCATCTGATTTTTTGTCAGGTCTATGATCAAATGATTGCATCGGATGTTAAATTGACACTACTGGAAGATTTGTCACCAGAACATCCGGTTGTGATAGTTGAGGGAGCTGGAAGTGAAGCGGAGCAGATTACACACCTCTCATTAGTCGAATTAGACCAAGTGGTGCAGTTAAGTAACTTAACAAGTGTTTATGTCTATCCGACTGAAAAAGATGGTCTATCGCATCAATTTAATCGCTTTAGAGAAGTGGTCGCCACATTACGAGGACCAGAAGGCTGTCCTTGGGATCAAAAGCAAACACATGAAAGTTTACGTCAGTACTTGATTGAAGAAGCTTATGAATTAATTGATGCAATTGATGAAGAAGATGACAGTCAAATCATTGAGGAACTTGGAGATGTGTTCCTGCAAGTGATGTTACATAGTCAAATCGGTGAAGATCATGGTTACTTTACGATTGATGATGTGATCCGTTCAATCACTGAAAAGATGATTCGTAGGCATCCGCATGTGTTTGGGAATGTGGAAGTGGCGGATGAACGAGCTGTAAAAGAAAATTGGCAAGTAATTAAGGCTAAAGAAAAAGGGATGACGAAACTAGCCTCCCGACTTGATCGAGTACCTCTTTCAGCCTCAATGTTAGTAACAGCTGACGCACTTCAAAAGGAGGCGGCTAAAGTGGGCTTTGATTGGCAAGAACCAGAACCTATTCTTGAAAAGATAACTGAAGAACTAACAGAAGTTAATCAAGCAATTGCGGATAATCAAGCAGAGGGTATTGAAGCGGAGTTTGGCGATTTACTATTTTCAGTTGTAAATTTAGCTCGTCATTATCAAGTGAATAGTGACTTAGCTTTGAATAAGACGAACAAAAAGTTTAAAAAACGGTTTCACTACATCGAGACAGAAGTGATTAAACAAGGTAAGCAATTAACGGATCTGTCTTTAGAAGAGTTAGATCAAATTTGGGAAGAAGCAAAGAAAGATGAATAGAGGAGGATTTGCTCATGCGCTTAGATAAATTTTTAAAAGTATCTCGCTTAATTAAAAGACGTCCCCTAGCAAAGCAAGTAGCTGATCAAGGGAGAATATCAATCAATGGGAATCGTGCTAAAGCATCGTCGCCAGTTGCGATTGATGATGAACTTGAGATTCAGTTTGGTCAAAAAACAGTCACTGTTAAAGTGAATGATTTAAGAGAGTCAACACGTAAAGAAGAGGCAGCAATGCTATATACAGTTATAGAAGAAAAACAAACGAATAAAGAAGACTAGTAAGTCATTATGAAATTAATTTGATTGAGTTCTATCTAGTGACCTCAGGACATATCTTATTATTGATATTAAAGGAGGGACTAGTATGTTACACGAAACCAATCATTCATTTAC
>CAZONN010000152.1:0-3902 GCA_964581235.1 uncultured Amphibacillus sp. | reverse complement strand
TGATTTACGATTAAACGTCATCTCAATTCACGCTCACTTTCTCAATCTGAAGTCTTTCATTTATATCGGCTGCTGTCAGTTCACTTAACGCATCTAGTAATGCGATTTGAAATTGGCCAGGAGATGTCGCTGTCTTAGCTGCTTTTTCTGCTGCAATCGTAAAATAACTGACAGCCGCGGTTGCAGAAATAATTTCTGATTGATTTACAGACAAAAATGCCGCTACTATAGAAGATAATAGACAACCTGCACCTGTCACTTTTGTTAGTAGTGATGAACCATTTGATAATTTAAATATTGAAGATTGATCTGCGATATAATCTATTTTCCCGGTCATCACAATCGGGATGTTTAGCTTCTTAACCACTTGATTAATCGTCATTTCTCCATTTGATTGGGCCGTTGCATCAACCCCACGCATACTTGACTTTAGGCCAGCTAAATGACTAATTTCAGCTGCATTTCCACGAATTAAACTAACCTTCAGTTCAGATAAAATTTGACGTGCCGCTTGTGTGCGAAACTTGGTCGCCGCAACACCAACTGGATCAAAAACAATTGGAATAGATTTCTTATTTGCTGCATGCCCAGCAATAATCATCGCTTCCAATAATTCCTCAGTTAATGTACCGATATTTAAAACGAGCGCATCAGATTGAGCTGTGATTTCGGCAACTTCTCGACGTTCATGCGCCATAATCGGCAACGCGCCAAGAGCATAGAGACCGTTCGCGGTAAAATTCATTACAACTTGATTGGTTATGTTGTGAATCAACGGTTGCTTTTGTTTTACTACATTAATAACCTCATTTATTGATTGTTTCATTTCAACTCACCACTCTGATTTGGTAATCCTTGTAGGCGATAACCCCAATGATTTGTCGGACCATTTCCTTTACCTAACTTTAAGGAATAACGAATTCCGTTAGTAATATATGCTTTTGCTAGTTGAACAGCTTCAAAAATTGTTCTTCCTTTTGCCAATTCTGCTGTGATCACTGCAGAGAAGGTGCACCCTGTCCCGTGAGTGTGGATTGTGTCGAAGCGCTCTGATGTCAGATGGTGGATCTGATTGCCATCATAGAATACATCAGTCGCTCCACCTTCAAGATGCCCACCCGTAACAACAACTGATTGTGCACCGAAATCGTGAACAATTTCGATTGCAGCTTCTTCCATCGCTTGAATTGTCGTCACTTTTCGCTCAACTAATATTTCAGTCTCAGATAAATTAGGAGTCACAACTGTAGCAAGTGGTAGTAAACGATATTTAATCGTTGTTTGTGAAGCTTCTTCCATTAACACATCACCACTTGTTGCAACCATAACCGGATCTAAGCAATAAGGAATCTCTCGATATCTTTCAAAGTAGTCTGCAATTAGCTCCATCATTTCAATTGTTGCAATCATCCCTGTTTTTATTGCGTCTGGTTTGATATCTGAAAAGACTGATTTGAGTTGTTGATCAATAAATGCTTGCGGTAAATTATGAATGTCTTGTACCCCTAACGTGTTTTGGGCGACAGCAGATGTTAATACACTCATACCATATACTTCTCGTTCTTGGAATGCTTTTAAGTCGGCTTGAATACCTGCACCTCCCGTTGGATCTGTTCCTGCGATTGTTAAAGCTGTTTTTATCCTTGTCATTGCTTTTCCCCCTTATAATTTTTAACAAAAAAACCACCCCTGATGTAGGAGCGGTTTACATTATTATTTTATAATAGCGTAAGCAATGCTCCACTTTCCTACGTAGGTATTAGCCTAATCAGGTTCAAAGGGACAAAAGAGTCATCTTTATCTCAGCGTCAAACGCGCCCCTAGTGGAAAAAAATATATTATTTTTTTGTTACTTCTAACTTCATCTAAACATAATTCATCTGCCCATGCAAAAATAATGATTATTAATTGACTACACCAATTGAATCGAGTGGCCAAATTCTGAAAATAACTTCTCCAATAATTGAATCTTTATTAATCACACCAAATTCCCGGCTATCATAACTGTATTTACGGTTATCACCCATTACAAAGTATGTATCTTCCGGAACCTTTGCTGAACTGAAGTATCTAACTGAAACTTCATCTGTTTGAATCTCAGTTAAATAATCTTCGGCATATGCAATGCTATTAATATATAGGGTATCATTAATAATTTCAATTTCATCACCTGGAAGACCTATCACACGTTTAACATAATTATCTTCGCCATTCGGTGCAACAAATGCAATTTCATCAAAGCGATTAATCGGACTAAGCTTACTAATAATAATCCGGTCACCATCATACAAGTTAGGTTGCATTGAGTTACCTTTTACAACAGATGGTGTCACAATAAACCCTCTTACTAAAATAACAATAACTAGCGCAATAAGAATTGCATATAACCATGACATGATTTCTTTCAACATTTATAACAACCTCATTTACTCATGTTCTCTTAACAATTGTATGCCTTTTTTTAGTAAAAGTCTATCTTTCTCATAAAAAATTATCAATTTTACCGATTTATTTTAGTGAATTCTAAATCAACTAACCATTATTTTGAAATGTTTGTTTTACCTGATCAATAAAAACCTTAACAAATTGCTCAATTTTTTCATCGTCTTCAGGCTCTGGAGCGAGTTCGATTTTGAGAAGTGGGTCAATGACTTGTGCACCTATTGCTCGAAACTGTTTGGCCATTATTTCCATCGCAGCACCGTAAAACTCATAGTATGAATCGCACGAACCAAATAGACCGACGACTTTTCCTGTGAGGTCTTCATCACCTAGGTCTTCGTGGAAATCTTCAAGTTCAAAAGGTAAGTCTGCGTCACCCCATGTGTATGTACCAAATAGAATTGCGTCATAGTTTTTTAAATCAAGTGCCATAATATCATCAAACTCAACGTGAAATTTTTTAACTGTTAAGTCATGTTGTTCGACGAGATCGCTAAGTATTTGAGCGATTTCTTCTGTATTGCCTGTCATGCTTGTGTAAACTATTGCTACCTCCATTACACTCACTCCTAAATATATTTATTCTGAAATTATTGATTGATTAATACTGTTATACTTTTAGTTTACCAAAAAAAATCGATGAAGCCCATTTCTTCATCGATTTTTGTTAAATCTATTTTAAACAGCTTTTACTATTAGGTTTACGTTAATGTTATCTCTTGTCGCTTTTGAATATGGGCAAAAGTCATGCGCTAAATTCGCTAACTTTTCTGCCTCTTCTTGTGAGACACCTTTAATGTTCACATTTAAAACAACACCAATTTTAACTCCTTTATCTTCACTGTCTTCCATTAGACTAACTTCCGCAGTTATTTCTGAGTCAATCTCTTTCCTTTGTTTTGATGCCATTAGATTGAGCGCACCATCATAACAAGCTGCATAGCCTGCTGCAAACAATTGTTCAGGATTCGAGCCTGTCTCATTACCATCAGCTGCCGGATCAACAAGTTTTAAATCAATGATCCCATCATCTGATTTTACATGACCCTTTCTTCCACCCTTAGCTGTAGCGGTTGAAGTAAACATAACTTTACTCATTTATTATCCTCTCCTTATTAGTTTTTAAAAACTCACATGCAATTGCTAAAGTGTAAGCATAGTTGAAGTATTCCTTTATTTAGGGTTGAGTAAACATTTATTAAAAATAATTCGAAATTTTTTTGAGGTATGGAGAATAAGTTTGAAGTTAAAACTTTATTTCAACCAAACTTTAATCGATTATAATCAATCCGTGCATTTTTCCTTTTATTCATTTTAATTTAAATACTCCTAGATTATTCACAGCCCCACCATAAGCCGCTAAGAAACTGCGTTAAAGATGGCTTAAGACATTACAGCCCGTTATACGACCTTCAAACTATGTAGCAGTTGTCTTTATAAAAAACAATTTTGGTTCGCCC
>CAZONN010000151.1:0-3929 GCA_964581235.1 uncultured Amphibacillus sp. | reverse complement strand
GTGCTTGATGCAAAAGAGGTTCCAGCTTGTAATGAGATCCAATGTGGATGGGCAGCTAGCCATAGTTTAGAAGGTGCGCAAGCAATCGCAAGAGATATGCTCGCTAAAAAAGACAGCTGGCCAAATGTATTTTCTTAATAAACGCAAAGGAATTTTTGACTAAAGGAAGTGGCGGGTTTGACTGAAGCAGTTTTGAACTATTTAACTGAGCATCGGGAAGAACAGCTCAAGGCGTTGAATGACTTTTTACGGATTCCGAGTGTGAGTACGGATTCGAAGTTCAAGGCGGATGTGCGTGATGCGGCTCAGTTTGTGTCTGATTATTTAACGAAAATTGGTTTCAATCAGGTTGAGATTGAAGAAACGAAGGGTCATCCACTTGTTTATGGTGAATGGTTGGAGGCGGGTGAAGATGCGCCAACTGTGCTTGTCTACGGGCACTATGATGTGCAACCCGCTGACCCACTTGAGTTGTGGGAGACGGATCCGTTTGAGCCGACGATTCGTAATGGCCGCCTTTATGCGCGCGGCGCGAGTGATGATAAGGGCCAAGTTTTTATGTATTTGGCTGTGTTTGAGGCGTTTATGAAAACGACGGGTAAGCTTCCGATCAACGTTAAAGTTTGTATTGAAGGTGAAGAAGAGATTGGTAGCGAGAATCTTTATGACCTACTGAAAACAAAAAAGGATCAGTTCAGTGCTGACTTTGCGATGATTTCTGATTCTGGCATGGTGACAGAAGGCCAGCCGACGATTCTTTACGGATTGAAAGGTTTTACCGGCTTAGAGTTTACCATCCAAGGTCCTGAAAATGATCTCCATTCAGGTATTTACGGTGGCGCGGTACGAAATCCGTTGATGGCGATGGCGCACGTCCTCGCTTCGATGAAGGATGAAAATGAAGTCGTTCAAGTTGAACACTTTTATGATGACGTTGAGCCAATCACTGATGAAGAACGCCAGTTAATGGCGGATGCGCCGAGCGAGAATTTTACTAAGACGACGGGGATTCCTGAAACGGTCTCTGAACATGGTCATACCGCTGTCGAGCATACGATGGCACGCCCGACGCTGGAGATTAATGGCATGTACGGCGGTTACCAAGGCGAGGGCACGAAAACGATTATCCCAAGCTCCGCAACTGCTAAATTAACTTGTCGACTCGTCCCTGGACAAGATCCAGAGAAAGTTCAAGATGCGTTAGTGAATCATATTGAAAAAACTCTCCCGACAGGTGTGACGGTTACGATTGAACGTGAGCCTCTTTCGGCGAAGGCGTACAAGGTCGATCCCAGTCATCCGTTGATTCAGAAGGCTGCCAAAAGTTATGGCGATGCGTTTAATCAACCGGCAGTATTTGTTCGAATGGGCGGTTCAATTCCAGTTGTTGAATGGATCGATGATATTTTCAAGATGCCGATTGTTTTATTAGGTTTTGGTACACCTGATGATCGTCTCCATTCACCAAACGAGAGCTTTTTGTTAGAGAATTATGACCGAGGACTCGTAACGATCGTTGATTATTTAGCCTCACTATAGTTTATTGAGTACTGTTTGTCATTGACGAATGGTGCTCTTTTTTTATTGATTTTGATCTGTGCATTTCAATTGACCGAATACGTTATAGGGTATAAAATGTAACTATTAGTATGGAGTGGGAGGTCGATAAAATGTGGGTAATTTCCCTGATTTTATTGTTACCGATTATTTATCTCTGTTATTTTCGATATCTTCCGGTTAAAGGTGTTAAATGTGTCGATCACCACCAACTGGATCAGCAACAAATTAAAGTAGATCTTCGTGATTATAATGATTCTGCCAGAGAAATGATTGATCAAGCAATTGCTTTACCAGTCGCTTATATTAAACGATTTCATCACGAACTGCCAGACGGGCCAATTTATGTGATTGCTAGTTCAACTGTTGAGAAAAATATTGGGATTCGGTTGTTGAAACGTCATGGTTGTCAGGTCGTGGGTTATGCATTAGTGTATAACAAATGTTGTTGTAAAAATCAATTAACAAATTTCGCATAATTTTATCAGCTATGAAGAAGGAGAATGGTCATGGATTATAGTCCTCAAATGAAAAATCGAGTGAAGCGAATCGAAGGACAGTTAAGGGGTATTCTTCGGATGATGGAAGAAGGGAAAGAGTGCAAGGATGTGATTACTCAAATGTCGGCTGCGCGGACAGCGATTGATCGAACGATGGGGCTTGTTGTTAGCTCGAATTTGGTTAATTGTGTTTTAGAGTCTGAGCAGTTTGATAAAGAGGATCAAAAGGAAGTCATTGAGACGGCGGTTGATTTGTTGGTAAAGAGCCGTTAAAAAATGCTTAATTAAATCAAGATAACCTCCAGTCCGTTTGGAGGTTATTTTTAACGTCATTCAGTAAAAAAACTAAAACGGAACGATTACTATTTACAAATCGGAATGATTACGATATAATTCAACAAGATATTGATGAAAAGAGGTTTCATAGATGAAAATATATCTGCGTATCATTATGATGAGTTTTATTTTATTTATTATAGTTGGTTGTCAGACGACTGAAGAACAGATGCCGAATCAAGTCACTGAATCGTTACCAGACACAGGTCAGACAGAACAACTGATGATTTATACGACAATTTATCCGTTAGCATTTATTGTAGAAACAATCGGTGGTGAGTTTGTAGAGGTTGAATCGATTTTACCGGCTGGTTCAGATGCTCATTCGTTCGAGCCAACCTCGAAGTTGATGGTTGATATTGCTGGATCAGATCTGTTTATTTTTAATGATGAGGTTTCAGAAAGTTATGCACATACGATTAAAGATGCTTTGGCAAATGAACAGGTTAAATTTTTAGAAGCGTCAGATGGCTTGGACAAAATTCATTACCATCATGATCACACCCATGGCGAAGAGGCTGATGATCATGATCACGACCACGGTGATTTGGATCCACACGTTTGGATTAGTCCAAAGCTTATGAATCAGTTAGCTGAAAATGTACTAATTGCATTAATTGAGCTGATGCCAGAAGAGCAGGATTACTTTAATAATCATTATGATCAGTTATCAAATCGATTATTAGAGATCGATAAAAAATTTACCACAGCAATTGAGCAAGCGAATCATAATAAAATTTTAGTGACTCATGCGGCGTTTGGTTATTGGGAGCGCGATTACGGTTTAGAGCAGATCGCGATTACAGGTTTATCGGCGACTCAAGAGCCGTCACAGCGCGAGCTGACTAGATTACTCGATACAATTGAAGAATTAGGGTTTAGTTATATTTTATTTGAACAAAATATTCAGCCAAAAGTTGCCCAGGTTGTTCAAGAAGAGTCGGGTTTAGAACAATTGATTATTCATAACTTAGCAGTGTTAACGACCGACGATATTGACAATGGTGATGATTATTTTTCACTGATGGAACGAAATATTGCCGTTTTAACGGAGGCTCTAAATTAAACAATTTAAACATATAAGTCAAAAAGACTTTAAAACCGATTGGAACTTCATCGCTAAATCCGATATAATTAAAGGCGTGAATGATTATAAACAGGAGGTTTGGTGGAGATGAAATACGCGATTATCACTGGTTCATCAAAAGGACTCGGCGCTTCGACTGCAAAACAGTTGTTGGAGGCTGGTGTCCATGTTGTTGGAATTGCTAGGGAACCGAATGATTACTTGATAAAAGTAGCCAAAGAAGCAGGTGTTACTTATCAGCATTTTATTTGTAATTTGTCAGAAGTTGAACAATTAGATCGGACTTTTGAAAAAATTAACGACCAAGTTTTTAAGAAAGATACTGAACTTGTCTACCTAATTAATAATGCAGCAACTGTGAAACCGATTGATATCGCAACAAAGCAGACGAGTGAAGCTGTTCAAGCTCATATGCAACTTAATTTGATCGCCCCGATTTTAACAACCTC
>CAZONN010000150.1:0-3959 GCA_964581235.1 uncultured Amphibacillus sp. | reverse complement strand
TTCTTCTAACTTAAAATACTTGTTTAACATCTTTTCCTCTTCCCTTCTTTTTTCGCCGAATAAAAAACACACTCCTGTATTTAATCTGTTCTAGAGTGTGTGTAAATATACGAGAGAAGATAACAATAAAAAAGAATAATCATAGCTATTTCTTTTTATCTTCTGCGTAGACAGACCATTTACGGTGATCGGTAGAAACTCTAGAGCCTTATCCTCAAGACTATACGACGAATTTTTTAAAAATTTATATAGTTATCATACTAAGAAAAAAATCATCCGTCAAGGGTAAAAGCGAATATTTATTCAAAAAGACATACCCAATGTTCGGATATGCCTTTTTATATGCTTGAAAAAACTTATTCATTTGATTTTAACGCCTCAATCATGTCAATTCCTTTTAATTTGTGATGCATTAACCACATGACAAAAGTTGAAAATAATAATGTCAGTAATCCGGCATACAAGTAACTGGTCCAATGTAACGCTGGATTGAACATCATATTATCCATCGCAATCGTCTCTAAAACAAAACTGAACAAGAAGCGTCCAAAAATGCTACCTGCGATAATTCCCATCACCGTGAGAACTAAGTTTTCCCGATAAATATACATCGTCACTTCATTATCAAAAAAGCCTAATACCTTAATCGTTGATAATTCACGAATTCGTTCTGAAACATTAATGTTCGTTAGATTATAGAGTACGACAAATGCAAGCCCTGCCGCCGATAAAATTAAGACGACGACGACCACATTCAAGCTTGACATTGAATCACGAAACGATTCTGTCATTGACGCAATGAAAGAAACGGTAACGACTTGATCTTCAAGCATGAGTTGCTCCGAAAATTGGTCTTCCCATGTTTGATCTTGATCGTGTTTTAATAGACCGGCATTATAATTTAACGACTCATCAATCTCTGTTCGATAAAGCGCACTCGTCATGTATAAGTAGTGACCAGTATAGTTTTCAGTGATTGCTGCAATTTTAATCGGATAAGATTGATTATCGCTACCGACAATTGTTAGCAGATCACCAACCTTAAGATCAAATAAATCAGCTAATCGTTCAGTAACAATTGCTCCATCATCAGTTAACTGATAGTCTTGATCGGATTTACGATCTTTTAATTGAACAAAATCACTGAATGCTTCTGCGTCTTCTGGAACCATCACTGTTAATGCTTGTGTTGGATGACCATCAATACTGACTTCAAATTGTTGCTGTAAAATTGAAATGTCTTGTTCAATACCAGCAGACGATTTAATAAATTGCTGGTAAGACGCTTTTGCGTCCTCATTTGCCTCATCATCAAGTACAACGAGCGCGTCATACTGCATCACATCACCAAATTGTAAGTCAACTAAGCCTTCAACAGCGCCTTTAATGCCAAAACCAGCAATAATTAAGGCTGCACATCCAGCAATACCAACGACAGTCATTAACATGCGCTGTTTATATCTAAATAAATTTCGAGCCGTGACTTTTTTAATAAAATCAAGTCGACGCCAGACAAAGCTCATCCGTTCTAGTAAAATTCGCTTCCCGATTTTAGGTGCTTTTGGTCGCATTAATATTGCCGGCTGACTTCTGAGGTCAGATCGAAGCACAAACCAAGCAGTAACAACCGTCGAAATCATCGAGATTGCAGTTGCAATAATTGTATATAACCAATAATTACCTAACATCAGATCAGGTAAATTATACATCATCCCATACGCATCAAAAATGATCACAGGTAAAAATGTATAACCCAAAACTAAACCTAAAATGGTTCCGACCAAACTGGCACCAAGCGCATAAACGTAATACTTAATTGAGATTTCTAAGTCCCGATAGCCCAACGCTTTTAATGTACCAATTTCGCCACGTTGTTCTTCTATCATGCGAGTGATTGTCGTAAGCGTGACAAGAGCTGCAACAGCAAAAAATACGGCTGGAAAGATTGTTGCTAACTCACTAAGTAACCCCGCATTGTCGGTATACTGAACTACATCCCCATGATCTGTCCGTAAAAATGTATAATAAGTCGGCTCAGCTAAATCAGCTAACTCCGCCCGTGCATCATCAATCTCCGCTTCACCTGTCTCAATTTCATCAAGCGCATCAGCAGATTCGGCTTCGAATGTTGCTAATCCGTCTTCATATTCAACTTCCGCTTCGGTTAATTCAGCATCTTGTTCATTAAGCAATGCAAGCCCCTCGTTATATTCTTGCCAACCTTGATCTAGTGCTCTTCTCGCCTCTTTCAACTTCGACTCTGCCGATAACCGTTCACGTTCGAGTAGCTCAGTTTGCTCAGTTAATTCTGCCCGAGCTTTATCTAACAAAACTTGACCTGCTTCTAATTCAGCACGACCAGCCTGTAAAACTGATCTTTGTCCTTCTATTTCTGCAGTTGCTTCATTTAAGTGACTTAAACCAGATTCAAGTTCTGCTTCGATTTGATCAAGCACCTGTTCAACTTGACCTGCTGGAATCATTCCTGAAAAATATCCACCAAATAAATCTGCCAACGTTTGACCATTTAACTCAATCGCCTCAGTTTCAGTCAAGATCCATTCAATATCTTCCTCAGGTATCAATTCAACTGGTACCTGAAGCACATCTGACAACCGACTAATATTTGCTTGTTGATTGAACAACTCCTCACGTTGACGTTCAACTTCCGTAGTCGCTTGACTTAGCTCCGTCTCTCCCGCTTCAATTTCTGCCAAACCTTGATTCAATTGGTCTTGTTCCTTTTCAAGCTCCGCACGACCAGCTTCAAGTTGTGCTTCTGCCTGTTTCATCTCAAGCTTTAACTCAGCTAATCCCCGATCATAGTCAACTTCACCATCAGCTAGCTCTCGCTCTCCTTGTTCAAGTTCAGCTCTTGCTTCTCTGATCTTTTTTTGACCATCATCAAGCTCGACACGAGCATCCGTTAATTCCTTACGTGCTTCAGCTAACTCCGCACGCCCATCAGCGATTTCCGCTTCAGCTTCACGAATCTCATTTTCGGCTTCCGCAACAATTCCTGCTAAGCGTTCAGGTGCATAATCCGCTAAAATTTGTTCAATATCAGTTCCATACGTCTGACTTTGATCCCGATACGTATCAGCAAACGTATCTTCCTCGCTCAAACCAGCAAAGGTAATAAATAAGTCTGTATAAACAGCGATATTAAAATCTTCCTCTAAAATGACACCAAACGCGTCAAGCTGACTACCAGCGATTTGCGTCTGTCCTCTAGATTCATTGGTAAAGTAACGTGGACTACTGACAAACCCAACGATTTCAAACTCAGTCCGCTCAAATTGATCCAACAAATCCGTCTCATCTCGATCAGGATAAAGTGTCACCTGATCGCCGATCTCGTATTGACTCCGAATCATATCTCGTTCATCTAAAGCAATTTCCCCACTTTTTTCTGGCAAACGACCGCTTTCTATTGAATATTGATTCAACTGTTTCTCTGGATGATAGCTAATTAATTTCATCACATGACGACTTTCCCCAACCAGTACGTCTTGACTATAACCAGGTTCAACAAGCTCCGCCTGATCATATGCCTTGATCAATTCAAGTTCACCATCTTCAAATCCTAATGTTGACTGAACATGAGCATCATAGAGTTTTTGATTAGAAAAATACTCATTCGCTGTCGTCAACATATTTGGACCTGTCGCTTGTAACCCAACAAAAAAACCGACTCCTAATAAGATCAAGACTAAAATCGATAAGAAGCGAGCTTTTGAATTTAAAATTTCTCTGATGACTAACTTATGCAATGCTGTTTTTTTCATAACGTCTCACGACTCCTTACCATTCGATCTCATCTACAGATCGCGGACGTGGATTTTCAACGATTTCGCGAACTTTTGCATCATGGATATAAACAACTCGATCAGCCATTGATGCAATCGAGGAGTTATGTGTAATGACAATAACCGTTGTCTTTGTCTCATGTGCAGTCT
>CAZONN010000149.1:0-3968 GCA_964581235.1 uncultured Amphibacillus sp. | reverse complement strand
TTCAATGAGTAAATCTAAATCTGGCATGTTTCTGCCTGTTTCCCAACGAGAAATCGTTCGACGCGACGTATTCAGGTATTCCGCTAACTGTTCTTGGGTTAGACCTTTTTCCTTTCGAAGCACTTGCAAAAATGTTCCTATTTTTTGTTGATCCATCGTACTATTTCCTCCTTTCACCAACAGATTAAATTGTTTTTCAAACTAAGAACAGGACACAAAGTGAGCAATGTCATGTTTTTCTAAAATGAGACACTCTCTGTCTATACAATTCTGTAAAAGTTATCTCTATTATTAATAATAGTAACTGATTCCATCAAATTAATCAGTAAAAACAAAAAGCCATCTGAACCACAGGTTGAATTGATTGTAGTAACAGTCAATACAACATGTATCCACATGGCTAATGTAAATATAATTACAGACTCACAGTTTCCGCTTCAGCTTTCAATAGCTTCCGTGCCCGATGTAATCTCGTTTTCACCGCTGAAAGAGAAATATTTAATTGATCAGCAATCTCTTGATCTTTTCCGTCTGTTGAAATCTTCATTTTTAACACGGCTTGCATCGTCTGCGGCAATGATTCAATTTTCCCAGAAATTTGAGCTTGTTCAAAACGCCAGTAAAGTTGATTTTCAACACAGCTTTTAGGACATTCAAGGAATTGACCAGATTCTGCACCTTCCTCAACCGATACGGTCTCATACCTCGTATCCTTGCGATAATAATCAATCGCCGTTCGAATCACGATGGTTCGTAACCACGCACGGCATTTCGATTTCTCTATTAAATGGCCAAAATTATTGTATGCCTTAATATACGATTCCTGGACGACATCTTCCGCATTATAATGACTATGAACGATCCGCTTCGCTACATAATACATTTCATTGTAATGATCCTGATAATAGTCAGTAAAATCAATATTGGTTTCTTCAATAAGCTCCTGCATTACTGCGCCCCCAATCTTCAAACACCTTTTTAGTTAAAAACTCACCTCAGATGTCTCAGCGTTTTCCGCATTAGGCAAGTAGATCATTGATTTGAATAAATCCCCATCAATATTTATCTCAAACTGACCATGTTGATTTTCAATTAGGCTTTTTGTAATCGATAATCCAAGTCCACTTCCCTGACTCGCTCTTGACTCATCCCCACGTTTGAAACGTTCCATCAACTCATCCTCAGTGATATTCAACTCATATTTAGAAATGTTTTTAAAGCTAATCAAAGTTTGATCACCTTCACTGGTGATATCAATATAGACCCTTGAACCCTCTAAGGCATAGTTAAAAATATTAGCAAGAATATTTTCAATCGAACGCCAGAGTAGCTTCCCATCTGCGGTCACATACATTTTTTCCGCTGTATAATTCACTTTAAACGTCAAGTTCTTTTCGGAGATTTGTTCACTCACTTCGCCAATCCCTTGATTGATTAAAGCAACAACATCAATCCGTTGCAAATCAACAGGGATATCTCCACTTGAAGCTTTGGCCGCTGAAAACAAATCATCTGTCAATACTTTCAGTCGCTTTGATTTTTGATCGAGTATCTCAATGTATTCCTGAATTTTATCAGGATCCGTTTCTGTTTTTAATAAATCAGTGTACGTGATTAAGGATGTAAGTGGTGTTCTAATGTCATGCGATACATTCGTAATCAGTTCTGTTTTCATCCGTTCATTTTTTAGTTCATTATGGACTGCTTGTTTGAAGTTCTCATTAATGCCATTAATATTTGCTGCAAGTTTTGCAAACTCTCCTGTTCCATCAATCTTAATTTGATGATCAAGTTTTCCTTCATTCATCAACTTCGCACCCTCTTGGATTTCCTTGAAGTGTCGCACTTGTTTCAGTGCTAACCATGCTGCAACAGCAATCGTGATTGGAAAAAAGAACAATGTCGCAGCGGTAATCATCGGATACAAGATGACAACAACGACTATTTTTACACCTAGACTGCCACTATCGTAAATGGCCTTGATGAATTTGTAAATCGAATGAAACACAGTATAGGATAAAGAATGTTTGAAAAATGTTTTGTTTTTCAAATGTCTAATTAATGATAAGAATAGCATCGCTAATATCGATACAACAGGCAATGTGATAACATAGACGAACCAGTTTGCCATTCCCCAATATAGTGACATGTCGTAGCCTACTAAAAACCAGGTAACAGTTATTCCAAACATTATGATTAAGTTTAAATCAACATAGAGTTTATCAATCAGATGCATGTGTGCTTCTTCATCTTTAAAAGAATATCTTCCTGTTGTCACAATTAAATAAAGCAAACTTATGAAAAACAGTGCAACATAGGCAAGTAAATAATAGACCTGACTCATTGAATCTGCCTTCATCTTAGACCATTCGGTTGAAATTGTATTTATATGGTCTTCTGTATAACCAACAAATATTTTCGTATTTTCAGGATTAGCTGATCGGTAAATATTTGGAAATCCATATGAATAATGGCCTTGCTCTAATTTATTGGGATGTATTTCCCAATCATCATCCTCACTAATGTAATAGACAGGATACTTTTCAAATTGTTCTCTTTCTGTTTGGTTCGTATTCGTAAGTATATGTTTACCATCTGTTGCATAATATAATAGTTCCTTTTCTCTATCGAGATTTCTTAAAATCGTCTTGAAGCTTTCTAAATCATTAGCGATTATATCTTGCTTTACCTCTTCCACGGCATACGCTTCACTCGTTGTAATCGTCTCCCAGTAATCCCCTCTTTCATCGTCCCAATACATCTCATCCATTCGAGATTCTAACTCGTCATTATCGATTGTATGACCTGCCAAAATATTTTCCTCACTCTTATATACATCTATAAGCTGAATTAGTTGATTGACCGTATTGCCATATTCCATCCTGAACGAGGTACTATCGATATAGCTATTTTCAAAAATAATTTCTAGATTACCATTTGTTAGTTTAAAAATATTTAAACCTGCATAAATCGACCCTGCAACAGAACCAATCAGCATTAGAAACACGATTGTTTTCACAAAAATTGAGTGGCTAAATTTTTTCAACTTTGTATCCAACTCCCCACACCACCTTTAAATATTTCGGTTCTTTCGGATTAATTTCGATTTTTTCTCTTATTTTACGAATATGAACGGCAACCGTATTTTCAGGATTAAATGATGGTTCATTCCAAACCTTTTCATAAATTTCTTCAATTGAATAAACACGGCCAACATTGATTAAGAGAAATCGTAAGATATTATATTGCACTGGCGTCAAATGAACCGGCTCGTCGTCGACTGTTACTCGTTTTTGTTGATCATCCAAAATCAGACCGCCAGTTTTATAAACATGTTGTTTCGTTTCGATACTCCCAAGTGCTGTATACCTTCTTAACTGCGACTTTACTCGTGCAATTAATTCGAGCGGGTTAAATGGCTTTGTCACATAATCGTCCGCGCCGATATTTAGACCAAGGATTTTATCGTAGTCTTCAGATTTAGCAGACAACATGATGACTGGAATTTGATGTTCTTCTCTTATTTTCATCGTCGCCTTGATTCCATCCATTTTTGGCATCATAATATCCATAATAATTAAATGAATCTCTCGTTTATTAAGTTCTGCGATTGCTTCTAAACCATCCGCAGCTTTAAATACGGTATATCCCTCATTCTCCAAATAGATCTTAATCGCATCAGCGATTTCTTTATCATCATCACAGACTAAAATATTCATCCCAGCCACCCCTTCACAGTAACATTTATCCAGTTTGCTTCTCTTCAAATTGTATCACAATTCAACTAAGTCAATTCAGGCAATTTGAAGTGAATGCCATCCTCCCCCCTTGTTAATCTGAAGGTTAAATTGATCATACCAACCAATTATTATTAATTAGTGAATGAATTTCTTAAGGAATTCTTAACTTTTGATATGATTTTAGCTGATTTATATAAATATACGTCAAATAATCCCCAGCTGAAAACG
>CAZONN010000148.1:0-4008 GCA_964581235.1 uncultured Amphibacillus sp. | reverse complement strand
TACCACAATTGAATGAAGAAGTGATCAACTATGCGATGAAAGCTGCAATGGCACTCAATTGCGAGATTGCTACACATCAAAGATTTGATCGAAAAAATTACTTTTATCCAGACAATCCGAAAGCCTATCAAATCACTCAAGATGCCCAGCCGATTGGCACAAATGGTTGGATTGATATCGAAGTGGATGGCAAGACGAAGAGAATCGGTATTACTCGCATTCACATGGAAGAGGATGCTGGTAAATTAATTCATAGCGAAGATGGTTACTCACTAGTTGACTATAACCGTGCGGGTACACCACTTGTTGAAATCGTTTCTGAGCCAGATATCCGCTCACCAGAAGAAGCATATGCTTTCTTAGAAAAACTGAGAAACATTATTCAATTTACAGGTGTTTCAGACGTTAAAATGGAAGAAGGCTCATTACGTTGTGATGCGAATATTTCATTGCGCCCAATTGGACAAGAAAAATTCGGTACAAAAGCTGAATTGAAAAACTTAAACTCATTCTCATTCGTACAAAAGGGATTAGAGTTCGAGGAAAAGCGCCAAAGAGAAGTACTTTTAGGCGGCGGAGAAATTTTCCAAGAAACACGTCGTTATGATGAGCAAACGAAAGAAACGGTCTTGATGAGAATTAAAGAGGGTGCTGACGATTATCGTTACTTCCCAGAGCCAGACTTGATGCCAATCTACGTTGATGAGGCATGGAAAGCACGCGTTAGAGCAGAAATTCCTGAGCTACCAGATGTACGTAAAAAACGTTATGTCGAAGAATACAAACTACCAGCTTATGATGCGATGGTTTTAACAAGCACGAAAGAAATGTCTGACTTCTTTGAAGCGACAATTAAAGCGAATGCAGATATTAAACAAGCATCGAACTGGCTAATGGGTGAGGTTTCGGCATATATGAATAAAGAACAAAAAGATTTAGCTGATCTAGCCCTTACGCCAGAAGGCCTAGCAAAAATGATCGCCCTGATTGAAGATGGTACAATCTCATCTAAAATGGCGAAAAAAGTTTTTGCAGAACTTGTTGAAAATGGTGGCGATCCAGAGAAGATTATTAAAGAAAAAGGCTTAGTCCAAATTTCAGATGAGGGTCAATTAACTGAGATTATTACAAAAATTCTTGATGCGAACGAGCAATCGATCGAAGACTTTAAGAATGGTAAAGACCGTGCATTAGGATTCTTAGTTGGCCAAGTCATGAAAGAAACAAAAGGCCAAGCTAACCCACCAATGGTTAACAAGATTCTTATAGCCGAAATGAAAAAGCGCTAAAGTCATAACAGGGACTATCAATACATAACATATTGATAGTCTTTCTTTTTCGATAATGATATGATAAAGAGAGATATTTTAGAATATGATTTGGGGGAATCGTGATGAAACGTTGCCGAATTATTTATAATCCAACAGCTGGAAGAGAATCATTCAAAAACAAACTGCCAGATGTCTTAGTTAAATTAGAACAAGCAGGATTTGAAACGTCTGTCCACGAAACAACTGAAAAAGGGAACGCAACTGAAGCGGCGCAATTAGCAGCTGAACGTCGTTTTGATACAATTGTGGTTGCCGGTGGAGATGGCACGATTAATGAAGTGGTTACTGGTATTTCCGAGTCTGATTACCGGCCACGTGTAGGGATTATCCCTGCCGGAACGACAAATGATTTTGCTCGCGCGCTCCATATACCTAAATCTGTCGATAAAGCAGTTGACATTATCGTCGCCGGTCAAACAAAGAAGCTTGATATCGGTAAAGTGAATCAACATTATTTTGTTAATATATCAGGTGGCGGGAAACTAACTGAAGTGTCTTACGAAGTTCCAAGTAAGTTAAAAACAATGATCGGCCAACTCGCTTACCTTATTAAAGGTGCAGAGTTACTACCGAGGTTACGACCAATCCATACTCGAATTGAATATGATGGAGAGCTTTTTGAGGGCGAAATTATGATGTTCTTAGTCGCAAACACTAACTCCGTTGGCGGTTTTGAAAAACTTGCTCCAGATGCTGAGATGGATGACGGTGTGTTTGACTTACTTGTGTTGAAGAAGGCGAATATTGCTGAATTACTGCGTGCAATAACTGCTGCGACAAGAGGCGCGCATTTTGATGACCCGAACGTTCTATATGTCCAAGCTAAAAATATCAGTGTTGAAACAGATGAAAAAATGCAATTGAATATCGATGGGGAATATGGTGGCGATTTACCTGGTGTATTCACGAATCTAAAGCAACATATTGAATACTACCTCCCGACAGATGAACAAATCAAGCATAGTAAGGCAGATAAAGAAATAGAAGAAGCTCTCGATTAATTTCAAGAGCTTTTTTTTGTGAAAGAGTTCATTCACGGGCAAAATCTTAATTTCGCGTGCAGATCCAGGAATTCGCGTGTAAATTTATTATTTCGCCGATAAGACAAAATATAACTGCTATGAATTGCTTAATTTATAGACATTGAGCTGAACATACACGACATTTTTCTTATTTCCCGGGAAATATAAAGTCGAATGTTGGTAATCAGCGTGCTCTAAGATGATATACTAAGTACATATAGTCTAGTAACTCGATTGAGAGAGGAAGTTAATTCGTGTCCAAACAACAGGCTCCAGTTAAGAAAAATCAAACAATTGAATTATCTTTTGAAGATATTACTCACGATGGCAATGGTGTCGGTAAAATAAATGGTTATCCGATCTTTGTTTCAAATACATTGCCAGGTGAAACTGCAAAAGTAAAAGTAATCCTAGTTAAGAGAAATTTTGCGGTTGGCCGTCGTCTTGAATTAATCACTACGAGCCCAGACCGGGTCACACCACCATGCGATGTCTTTCATAAATGTGGTGGTTGCCAATTACAGCACATGAGTTATGAAACGCAACTGAAGATGAAACAAAATCAAGTGCGAAATTCATTAAGAAAAATCGCACATATTAACGATGTCGAAGTTGAACCAACGTTAGGTATGGAAGATCCTTGGCGCTACCGCAATAAAGTTCAGATTCCAGTCGGAGAAAAAGACGGCAACTTAATTACTGGTTTTTACCGACCGCGAAGCCATGACATTATTGAAGATATGACCCACTGTATCGTGACGTCAAAAGCCAATGATGATTTAGTTAACATCGTACGAGAAGTCGCTAATGATCTTGATATTCCAGCATATAACGAAGATAGCCATCGAGGCGTCTTACGTCATATTATGGTGCGTTCAGGTGAAAATACCGGACAAACAATGGTTGTGGTCGTAACTCGGACAAATAAAATCCCAAATCAAAATGAATTTATTCAACGAATCTTAGATAAACAGCCAAATATCACGTCAATCATGCATAATGTTAATCCAGACCGCACGAATGTGATTCTCGGTAAGAAAACAAACTGCCTCTGGGGAGAAGAATATATTTATGACACAATCGGTGACGTCAAATTTGGGATATCCGCATTGTCGTTTTATCAAATCAACCCGAAACAAACAAAAGTACTTTACGATAAAGCATTAGAATATGCCGACTTATCAGGTGGAGAAACAGTGATTGACGCTTATTGCGGTATCGGAAGTATCTCACTCTTCCTCGCCCAAAAAGCAAAAAAAGTTTATGGTGTAGAAATTGTTCCACAGGCGATCCAAGATGCCAAAAAGAACGCTAAGTTAAATGGCATGAACAACACCGAATTTGTCGTCGGCCAAGCAGAAAAAGTCATGCCAGCCTGGAAAGAGTCTGGATTAAAACCTGATGTCATTGTCGTCGATCCACCAAGAAAAGGCTGTGATCAAGCACTTCTAGATGCAATGGTTGACATGAACCCTAAACGCATTGTTTACGTCTCATGTAACCCAGCAACATTCGCCCGCGATTTGGTTACATTAACTGAAGGTGGGTACAAATTGAAGAAAGTACAGCCGGTCGATATGTTTCCGCAAACGAGCCATGTTGAGTGCGTAGCGTTGATGTCTAGGATAAAAAATTAAAATATAGTTAAAGGCTTG
>CAZONN010000147.1:0-4023 GCA_964581235.1 uncultured Amphibacillus sp. | reverse complement strand
CTTGAGACATCGACACCAATTGGCCTCGCTTCTTGAATTGCCCGCACAATATTATCAGGTGATAAGCCTCCTGCTAAAATCATTTTTTCTCGGGCACGTGGGATCGTATCAATTAACTGCCAATCAAATGTCTGACCGCTTCCCGGTTTCAGCCCGTCTAATAACAAATAATCAACAACAGGTAAATAGTCGAGTACTTTGTCTGTCGCATCAGTCGTTTCGAGTGACAGTGCTTTGATCACAGGAAACTCACTCTTCAAGCAGCTTGAGACAGACTCATTGCCATGGAGCTGGACGTAATCTAATTTAACTACGCGAGCGATCTGATTGACAGTTTGAATTGGCGTATCAACAAACACACCAACTTTTTTAACGTGATCAGGTAAATGGCGCTGAATCTGATCGACTTGTTCAACAGTCACCTGTCGTTTACTTTGGGCAAAAACAAATCCGATCATGTCTGCACCAGCTTCAGTTGCAGCGAGCGCATCTTGATAAGTGGTCAAACCACATATTTTCACAAGTACCATCACTTTAACATCTCTTTAAACGTTTGTTGTAAGTCGGCTGAACGCATTAATGTTTCGCCAACAAGAATTGCCCTTGCACCCGCTTTTTTTACTCGTAAGACGTCTTCAGCTGACTTGATGCCACTCTCACTAATGAGAATTTCCCTTTCATGATCGATCAACTTTGCCAATCGTTCCGTCACTGCTAAATCAACATTGAATGTTTTCAAATCGCGGTTGTTGACGCCGATTAACTTAGCACCGATTGCTTGAGCTGCTTTAAGTTCTGACTCGTTATGAACCTCGACCAACACTTCTAAGCCAAGTTGTTTCGCATGATCATATAATTGCTTTAAGCGCTCTTCCGTCAGACTCGCAACGATTAACAAAATGAGATCCGCTCCATATGAGAATGCATGATCAATTTGAATCTCATCGATTATAAAATCTTTATTAAGAATCGGTTGCTCGACCGTTTGTTTCACCCTAGCTAAGTCTTGATAGGATCCTTTGAAAAATTGCTCATCCGTTAAAACAGAAATCATTGATGCTCCGAGTACTTGATAGAGTTGTGCTTGTTGTTCCGGATCTAGTGTTGCATTAATCATCCCTTTTGACGGGGAAGCGCGTTTAAATTCAGCAATTAATTTTAAACGTTCATTTGCTTGACACCGTTCAATAAATGAGTAAATCGGTGTCGAACGTGGGTTTTCTGCCAAAGTAAATGTTGATTTTAATTCGGCTACTTCTTGTTTTTTTACCGCTAAAATTTGAGCTAAAATAGTCATCTGATCACCCCTGATTTAGTTAGACCCGCCAAACAGTTTAAAGCTGAGCCTGAATCAATACTTTCCTTAGCAAGTTCGATGCCTTGCTTGACCGTTTCCGTTTTTCCATTGGCAAAAATTCCGAGCCCTGCATTGAGTAAAACGACATCTCGATAGGCGCCTTTATCACCTTTTAGGACACTTAACAAAATCTCAGCATTTCGTTTTGCATCGCCACCAGTTAGTTTGTCATTAGCAATGACAGGTAAGCCGACTTCTTCTGGGTGGATTGTGAATGAACGGAGCGTGCCATTTTCTAATAATACACAATGGTTTTCGCCAGCGAGTGACGCTTCATCTAGATGACCCGAACCATTGATCACAAGAGCTCGCTCTCGACCTAATTGGTGAAGCACCTCCGCCATTGTCATCAGTAGATCACGGCGATAAACACCTAACATTTGTGTTTTTAATTCAACTGGATTTGTTAGTGGCCCAATTAAGTTAAAAATCGTTGGGATGGCTAAGCCTTTTCTAATTGACATCACTTGTTTCATCGCTGGATGAATATGTGGTGCGTAAAGAAAGGCAATTTTATTTTTAGTAAGCATCTCACTTGTTTGTTCTGGTGTTCTACTTAATTCAACACCGAGAACTTCTAAAACATCTGCACTGCCTGATTTACTCGTAATGCTTCGGTTACCATGCTTGGCAACTGTTAGGCCTGCTCCTGCTAAAACAAAGGCGCTTGTCGTGCTAATATTAAAGCTTTGTGAATGATCGCCGCCAGTGCCACAGTTATCGATCACGTCTGTTGTTGGTGTTGGGATCGTTAATGCTTTCTCTCGGATAACATGGGCAAGACCGGTCATTTCACTTGCTACTTCTCCTTTGGCGCGTAGGGCTGTTAAAAATCCGCCGACTGCTGCTTGAGGTGTATCTGGATTGAAAATAAGTTGGGCTGCTTGTTTCATTTCTTCAATCGTTAAATCCTTTCCAGACAAAACTGTTTCAATAAATTCCTTCACATCTAAACCCCCTTTTAATTTACTCTATTTGCGGCTTCGACTAGGGATTTGGCTTTGTTTAAGGTTTCTTCGTACTCACGTTTAGGATTGGAGTCTGCGACGATACCAGCGCCTGCTTGAACATAAGCAGTCTGGTCTTTAATGATCATCGTCCGAATCGCAATCGCCAAGTCGAGATCGCCATTGATATTGATATAGCCAACCGCCCCTGCATAAACCCCTCTCTTCAACTGTTCCAATTCGTTAATGATTTGCATCGCTCGTTGCTTTGGAGCACCAGATACTGTCCCTGCTGGTAGCAATGCAGTCAGTGCATCAATCGATGATAATTCTGGTTTAAGCTCACCTGTTAATTCTGAAATAATATGCATCACATGCTGATAACGTTCGATCAACATGTGCTTAGTCAGTTCAATTGTACCTGCTTGACAAACTTGCTCTAAATCCGTCCGACTAAGCTCAATTAGCATTTTGTGTTCGGCTAATTCTTTCGGATCGGCCAAAAGTTCTTCAGCTAACTGTTGATCCGCTTCTTCCGACTCACCCCGCGGTCTCGTGCCGGCAATTGGATTTGTAATAATCTGTCGTCCTTTAACCTTCAACAAGCTCTCTGGGGAGGTGCCGATTATTTGATAGTCAGAAAAATCAATGTAATACATGTACGGTGAAGGATTCATCACACGTAAGCGCCGATATAATTCAAATGGGTCATTGTCAAATTCAGCCTTCATTCGTTGCGACAAAACAATTTGTAAAGCCTCATCTTGATCAATATATCGCTTGGCTGCTTCAACTAACTTAATAAACGTCGGTTGATCAATTGATGGCTTAAATTGTAACGACAGCTGTTGATCTGTCAGTTCGACATCAGATTGTTTAAGTTGTTGTTTGATTTGATCAATGGTTACGTTTAATTCTGACTCGGTTCTCTCACCAGATAGATCTAGGGCAATGATCGTTAACATTTGTTTTTTATGGTCAAAAATTAGTACATCTTGATAGATCATAAAATGCAAATCTGGCATCCCAATTTCGTCATCAAGGAGCGTTCCAATCGATTGGTAGTTCCGGACTAAATCATAGCCGATATAACCGATTGCGCCGCCGTAAAGCGGAAATGGTAACCCTAAATCAATCTGTGGGACTTGTTGTTTAACAATCTCCAATGGACTTCCTTCAATTTCTTCAATCTCTGTGCCATTTTTTAAAATGACGTGTTGATTGGTGCCAATTATTTCTTTGTATGGGTTCATCCCAATGAAAGAGTAGCGTCCTTTATCTTGATGGTGACTCGAACTTTCTAAAATAAATTTCTTTTTTCCTTCGAGTCGATTGAATATGGCGATTGGGGTTAGTGTGTCGGCTTGGATCACTTGTTTTTGGTGTCGTATCGTCATGTTTTTCACTCCTTTAATTTAAATTAAAAAAGTCCCCTAAATCATTTTTTTGATGATTTAGGGGACGGTTTCTTTTGTTTGACCGCGGTGCCACGCCTATTTAGAGAGGGTTCTCTCTACTCTTTGATCTGATTACGGGGATAAGCCGTCTTTTCCTACTCCATTGTGTTTTGGAAAAGCTCTAGTAAGTCCATTCGGTTGTGTTGTTATGCTGAGGTTTCAGCGGTGCTCAGCTCTCTTTAATAACAGTTGACAACTTACTTCTCTTACATCATTGATTTAAATATTCAATTGAATGAATTTCATAATGACTTAATGGGCT